>NZ_JBEOXE010000032.1:0-86900 GCF_040296485.1 Streptomyces sp. NPDC002138
GATGGTCATCCGGCCCCGGGTCGCACCGCGTACGTCGACCGACCGGTCGAGCTTCGTCTACTGGGCCACCGCCGAGCAGGCGGACATCGAGGCAGCCGCGGGGCGCGGCCGGGCCGGCGCCGTGCTGCGGGGTGTTCATCGCGGCCTCACCGGCGCCGGTCGCCCAGGCCCCGGCCGCCGCCGTGGTCCCCGTCGCGCGGGGAGCCCCGGTCGCGGGGGCGGAAGAAGTCCCCGGGGTCGAGGTCCCCGTCCAGGAACCGGCCCACGAAGAATCCGACGGCGCCGAGCGCCGCCACCAGCAGGAAGGCTCCGAACCCGCCGAAGTACCCGGCGAACCCCAGTGCCATGCCGGCCACCAGGCCGACGACCGCCATGCTCATGCGGGTTCCTCTCGGCGCGCCTACTGGAGCCGGGATTCCGGCTCCTCGTCCTCTTCGTCGGGCAGCTTGACGTCACTGACCGCGACGTTGACCTCGACGACCTCGAGGCCGGTCATCCGTTCCACGGCGGAGATCACGTTCTCCCGCACCGCGCGGGCCACGGCGCGGATCGACACGCCGTAATCCACGACGATCTCCACGTCGAGGGCGGTCTGCACCTCCCCGACCTCGGCCTTGACGCCCCGGCTGACCGACGCCTTCGCGCCGCCCGGGACCCGGTCGCGGACCGCGCCGAAGGTGCGGGAGAGGCCGCTGCCGCTGCCCATCGCGTGGACGCCGACCACCTCGCGGGCGGCCAGCCCCGCGATCTTCTCCACCACGCCGTCGGCGATGCTGGTGCGGCCCCGGTCGGCCGGTTCCCTGGTGGGGCCCCCCGCTGCGGATGCGGATCCGGATGCCGAGTCGCTCATCGCCGTGTCCTTTCTCGCGTACGGACTTACCACCACCGTAAGCGCGCTCCGCCGCCGATGCGCCGGGACTACGCCGGTCGGCCCGGAAGAGATGTGGCGATCACCGTTGACCTCGACCGCGATCGAGGTTCGAGACCGGGCGCGCGGACGGGACCCGGAGCCGGGCTGGACGGAGCGGGTCGGGGGCCCGGTGGACGTCCTGCTCGACGGGGTCGGCGGCGCGCTGGGCCTGGCGGGCTTCGGCCTGGCCCGGGACGGGGGCCGGGTGTCGGCGCACGGGGCGCCGAGCCCTCAATCGCCGGGCAGGCTGAAATGGCTCAAATCCAGCCCGCCCGGCGATTGAGGGCAGGGGCCGGGTCAGTCCGAGAAGCCGGCCAGGTCTCGGAGGCGGCGGGACTGGGCGGCGCGCTCGGCGACCCGCTGGTCGTCGTAGGCACGCCCGACCGCCCCCCGCAGCAACGCCTTCGTCTCGATCACCGCATCCCGCGGCGGAGCCACCAACGCCGCCACCAGATCCCGCACGGCGGCATCCAGCTCGGCCCCCGGCACCACGAGATTGGCGAGGCCGATCCGCTCGGCCTCCTCCGCGTGGACGAAGCGCCCGGTGGCGCAGATCTCCAGCGCGCGCGCATAGCCGACCAGCTCGATCAGCGGCCGCGTACCGGCCAGGTCGGGCACCAGCCCCAGGCTGGTCTCGCGCATGGCGAACTGCACGTCGTCCGCGACGACGCGCAGGTCACAGCCGAGCGCGAGCTGGAAGCCGGCGCCGATGGCATGACCGTGCACCGCGGCGACGGAAATGATGTCGTTGCGCCTCCACCAGGTGAAGGCCTCCTGGTACTCGGCGATGGTGGCGTCCAGCTGTTCGTCGGAGCCACGCGCCAGGTCCAGGAAGGACGGCTCGCCCTCGAAGCCTTCGGGCGTGAACGCCTGTCGGTCGAGTCCGGCGGAGAAGGACTGGCCTTCGCCGCGCAGCACGACGACCCGGACGGTGCCCGGCAACAACCGGCCGGCCTCTGCCAACGCCCGCCAGAGCGCGGGGGACTGGGCGTTTCGCTTGGCCGGATTGGTCAGTGTCACCGAGGCGACCGTGTCGTCGACGGTGAGCCGTACGCCGTCCTTGTCGAGCAGAGCCATCTGTGTGCCTCCGGTGTGCAGTCGGCCGCGGACTCGGCCTTAAGTGACTGCACAGTAACCACCCGGTCGACCACAGGGCCGACCGGGGGTCACCGAAGGAACCTAGGAGCGATTTCGAACCCGGCCGGATGGCCTGGATCGGACCGAAGCCTGCGGCCGGGGCCTCAGGCCGAAGTCGCCTTCTTTCCGCGCGTCGCGCCACCGCGACCACGCAGTGTGACTCCGGACTCGCTGAGCATCCGGTGCACGAACCCGTAGGACCGGCCGGTTGACTCGGCCAGCGCCCGGATGCTCGCACCGGAGTCGTATTGCTTCTTCAGGTCTGCCGCGAGCTTGTCGCGCGCGGCGCCGGTTACCCGGCTGCCCTTCTTCAGAGTCTCGGCCACCCGTGCCTCCTCATGGGAAGTGCGCTCTGGACTTCTCATGATCACCCCTCTCGGGCTTCCTGGCCACCCATTCGGCAAGGTCGGCGCGAGCGCTTTTCCCGAGGAGTGGACACCCGCGCAGAACGGAATCTCCCCTTCCGCCCCTTGCCCTCCGTCACGCGCCGCGACCCTGGGTGGGAATCTCCAGGTCAGGGGCCACACGCGAAAAACAGCGAGCCCCGGCCGCGCTGCGATGAGCGCGCGGCCGGGGCCGTTGTACAGGGTGCGGGGGTACGAGACGTTCTCACTCAGATGATGGATCACTCGTGGGCCGAATGATCCATAAGGAACTGGATCAACGCGCCGGACCACCCCCGGTCCACCACCCGGACCACCCTCTGACCACCCGGGGAGCGGCTCAGGCCAGGGCCACCAGGTCCCGGTAGTCCGGGCCCCACAGGTCCTCGACGCCGTCCGGGAGCAGGATGATCCGCTCCGGCTCCAGCGCCTCGACCGCGCCCTCGTCGTGCGTGACGAGGATGACGGCGCCCTTGTAGGTGCGCAGCGCGCCGAGGATCTCCTCGCGGCTGGCCGGGTCGAGGTTGTTGGTGGGCTCGTCGAGGAGCAGCACGTTCGCCGAGGACACGACCAGGGTGGCCAGGGCGAGGCGGGTCTTCTCGCCGCCGGAGAGGACCCCGGCCGGCTTGTCGACGTCGTCGCCGGAGAACAGGAAGGAGCCGAGCGTCTTGCGGACGGCGACCAGGTCCAGGTCCGGCGCCGAGGAGCGCATGTTCTCCAGGACCGAGCGCTCCGGGTCCAGGGTCTCGTGCTCCTGGGCGTAGTAGCCGAGCTTGAGGCCGTGACCGGGGACGACCGTGCCGGTGTCGGGCTTCTCGGTGCCCGACAGCAGGCGCAGCAGGGTCGTCTTGCCGGCGCCGTTGAGGCCGAGGATGACGACGCGCGAGCCCTTGTCGATGGCCAGGTCGACGTCGGTGAAGATCTCCAGCGAGCCGTACGACTTGGACAGGCCCTCGGCGGTCAGCGGGGTCTTGCCGCAGGGCGCCGGGTCCGGGAAGCGGAGCTTGGCGACCTTGTCGGAGACGCGGACGGCGTCCAGGCCGGCGAGCAGCCGGTCGGCGCGCTTGGCCATGTTCTGCGCGGCGACGGTCTTGGTCGCCTTGGCGCGCATCTTGTCGGCCTGGGAGTTGAGGGCCGCGGCCTTCTTCTCCGCGTTCTGGCGCTCGCGCTTGCGGCGCTTCTCGTCGGCCTCGCGCTGCTGCTGGTAGAGCTTCCAGCCCATGTTGTAGACGTCGATCTGGGCGCGGTTGGCGTCCAGGTAGAAGACCTTGTTGACGACGGTCTCGACCAGGTCGACGTCGTGGGAGATCACGACGAAGCCGCCGCGGTAGTTCTTGAGGTAGTCGCGCAGCCAGACGATCGAGTCGGCGTCGAGGTGGTTGGTGGGCTCGTCGAGGAGCAGGGTGTCGGCGTCCGAGAAGAGAATCCGGGCCAGCTCGACGCGGCGGCGCTGACCACCGGAGAGGGTGTGCAGGGGCTGGCCGAGGACCCGGTCGGGCAGGCCGAGCGCGGCGGAGATGGTCGCGGCCTCGGACTCGGCGGCGTACCCGCCCTTGGTCAGGAACTCCGTCTCCTGGCGCTCGTACTGCCGCATGGCCTTCTCGCGGGTGGCGCCGGAGCCGGAAGAGATGCGCTCCTCGTTCATGCGCATCTTCTTGAGCAGGACGTCGAGCCCGCGCGCGGAGAGGATCCGGTCGCTGGCGAGGACCTCGAGGTCGCCGGTGCGCGGGTCCTGCGGGAGGTAGCCGACCTCGCCGGAGCGGGTGATGGTGCCCGCGGCGGGCTGTCCCTCGCCCGCGAGGCACTTGGTCAGGGTGGTCTTGCCCGCTCCGTTGCGGCCGACCAGGCCGATGCGGTCGCCCTTGGCGACGCGGAAGGAGGCGGACTCGATGAGGATGCGGGCGCCGGCGCGCAGTTCGACGCCGGTTGCGGTGATCACGGAAATACTCCAGGGCGGTGGGGACGGCGGAAGGGGGGCAGGGACGCGAGACTTCCGACGCCGCTAATCCGCGAGGAGATTTGCCATGGAGACATTCTACCGGGGGCGCGCAACCACTTTTCGGGGCGCCCGCCCCCGGGCGGGCGCCGGCCGGTGTCCCCCGTTCGGCCCCCGTGCGACGCCGCGCTCCGGGCATGGGTACCAGGATGAAGGGGTCGTAGAGGTTGATACTCGCCGCAGGGGCGGCCACTGACCTCCCCCCACGTCACGATGAGAGGCCGGTGCGGGATGCAGTTCGACGACGACGCGAATCTGGACACGTCCGAGGTCAACGACGTGCGCGGCAGCCGCATCCCGGGCGGCCGGGCCACGGTCGGCGGTGGCATCGTGGGCCTCATCGCGCTGGTCATGGGGCTGCTCTTCGGTGTGGGCCCCGAGCAGCTCGGGCTCTCCGACGGCAGTCCGCAGCCCGCCGTCACCTCCTCGTCGGCCGCGCAGGTGCAGCAGACCTGCAAGACGGGCAGGGACGCGAACGCGCGGGAGGACTGCCGACTGGTGGGAGTGGTCAACAGCACACAGGACTTCTGGAAGCAGGAGTTCACCCGGCGCGGCGGCCGGTACACCCCGGCGCAGACGGTCTTCTTCACCGGCCGGGTCGGCACCGCCTGCGGCACGGCCACCTCGGCCGTGGGCCCGTTCTACTGTCCCGGTGACCGGCAGGTCTATCTCGACCTGGGGTTCTTCAACGACCTGCGGACGAAGTTCGGCGCGAGCGGCGGCCCGTTCGCCCAGGCCTACGTGGTGGCCCACGAGTACGGGCACCACATCCAGAACCTGACCGGCACCCTGCAGAAGGCCCAGGACGGACAGCAGGGCGCGAACAGCAACGCGGTCAAGGTGGAGCTGCAGGCCGACTGCTACGCGGGCGTGTGGGCGCACCACGCCACCACGACCCCGGACAAGGCCACCGGCCGGCCGCTGATCACGAATTTGACCGAGCAGGACGTCAAGGACGGGCTGAACGCGGCGGCGGCGGTCGGCGACGACCGGATCCAGGAGAAGTTCCAGGGCCGGGTGACCCCGGAGTCCTGGACGCACGGCAGCGCCGAACAGCGTCAGCAGTGGTTCTACCAGGGCTACCGGACGGGCGACATGGCCCAGTGCAACACCTTCCGCTGACTGTCACACCCGCCTGCGAGACTTGTGGTCCGGGTCACATTCACGGGTCACGTTCACAAGAGGGAGTGATCGCCATGGCAGGTGTTCCGACCATCTTTCCGACGCTGCTCTACCGCGATGCCCAGGCCGCCATCAAGCAGCTGACCGAGGCCTTCGGCTTCACCCAGGCCGCCGTGTACGAGGGCGAGGACGGCGCGGTGATGCACGCCGAGCTGGCGTACGGCAACGGCATGGTGATGCTGGGCAGCAAGGGCCGGGGCGGGGTCTTCGACGCGGCCATGGCCGACGGCGGCCCGACCGGGGTGTACATCGTGGTCGAGGACGTGGACGCGCACCACCGCCGGGCCGTGGAGCACGGGGTGGAGATCCTGATGCCGCCGACCGACCAGGACTACGGGTCGCGGGACTACATGGCCCGCGACGGCGAGGGCAACATCTGGAGCTTCGGGACGTACGCCCCGCAGGTCTGAACCGCGGAGCCGGTCCCCGCCCCCCACTCGCGGACCCGGCCCGCGGCCAAAGAGACGGCCTAGTGCCGCGTCAGGCAATGTTCGCCCCGTCGCGACGGGCAAACGTTGCCTGACGCGGCACTAGACGCCGCCGGTGTGCACCTGGAAGGCGGCGCGGCGCATCGCCTTGGCGAGGGCCGGGTCGGGGTGGGCGGCGGCCAGGGCCACGAGGACCTGCACGGTGCGGGGGTGGCCGACCGCGCGGACCTCGTCCAGCAGCCGGGGGACGGTGGTGCGGACGGCCGAGTCGAGGTGGCGGGCCAGCAGCTCCGCCTCGCCGTGGTCGGCGATGGCGGCCGCGGTGTCGACCCACAGCCAGGTCGACTCCTCGCGGGTGAGCACGTCCTGGGCCTCGTCGGGGTCCACGCCGTCGTGCTCGGCGAGCCAGAGCAGGGCGTACGGCCGCAGCGTGGCCTCGCGGGCGGCGGCGCGCACCTCGGGCTCGGCCGGGGCGCCGACCACGCGCAGCGCCTCGAAGGCCAGCCCGCGCAGCAGCGCGTCCTCCCCGCGGGCGGCGTGCAGCAGCTCGCTGACGGCGTGCCCGACGGGCCGGGCGGCGAGCCAGGCCAGGTATTCGGCGCGGGCCGGGCCGGGGGTGAGCCGGGCGCAGCCGTGCAGCATGGCGGCGGCGGACTGCTCGATGTTCCCGGCGGGGCTCTGGGCGGCCACGCAGATCTGTTCCAGCTTGACCCAGACCGCCCAGCTGCCGAGCGGGGTGAGCGCGGCCTGGGCGGGGCCCAGGGTGACGGCGTCGACGGCGGCCAGGCCGCCGAGGGCCCAGCGCAGCAGGCGGGCGAGCGGGACGGGCCGGTCGGCGACGGCCGTCTCGGAACCGGAACCGGAGCCCGGCTGACCGTGCTCGGACGCCGGGGCGTCGTAGGGGACTTCGCAGCGCTCGTCGCGCAGTTCGACGACGCGCTGGCCGAGCAGGTCCAGCAGGGCCGGGACGGTGACCGGACCGGCGGAGAGCTGGAGCAGGGAGAGGACCTGGGGCATCGATTCAACCACTTCGGCGACGGCCGAGGGCGCGATGTCGGCGGGCGCCGGGTGGACGAGCGACCAGGCGTCGAAGAGGGCGACCCAGCCGCGCAGGACGGCCGTGTCGTCCCGGTCCCAGGCGCGCAGCCGCCAGCCGGGGCGGGCGTGTCCGCCGTGCATCTCGACGAGGCCCGCGAGCCGGGCGCGGTCCCAGCCCACCTGGATCTGGCCGTGCGTCAGACCCAGCTGCCGGGCGGCCCGTTCGACGTCGGCGGCGGGCAGCGCGCCCGCCGGGGCGGGCCGGGGCCCGTCCGCGACGCCGAGGTGGTGCTCGGCCCAGCGGGCCAGGCGTACGGCGTCCGCCAGCGAGGCGCGGGCCCGGTTCGCGAGGTCGGGCGCGGCGGGGGTGCCCGCCGGGGGCCGGGGGGCCGGCCGGGTGCTCCGGTCGGTCACCGCCTTGCGGGCCGTGGCGACGGAGCGCGGCGAGACGAGGCGGAGTCTGGAGTCGCGAGCCAACTGCTCATCAGGCTTTCGGGACGTCACGGAAGCAGTCTCGCCCGTCACGGCCCGAAAGCCCAAACGGAACCGGCGGTTACCGTCGGCAGTCAAGGGGTGATATCGGGACAAACGGCCCTTCGCGCCACGGTGGCTACATAAGAGGGGTCAGGAACCTGCGCAGGGCTTCCTCGTAGCCCGCCGGATCGGCGTTCCACATCGCCCCGTGGGGGGCGTCGCGGACGGTGCGCAGGGTGACGAGGTCCGGCCGGGCCGCGGCGAGCCGGCGCGAGGGCTCCCAGGGGGCGAGGGTGTCGTCGGGCCCGTGGAAGATCAGTACGGGCATCCGCAGCGCCCTCGGATCGGCGCCCGGGGCCCGCGCGTCGGCCCGGAGCCCGGCGCTGCCCTCGGCGGCCCGGACCGCGAGCGGGAGCAGCGCGGCCGGGGTCCGCCGGGCGGCGGCGAGCCGGCGCAGGGTGGTGTGCCAGTCCAGCACCGGGGAGTCGAGGACCAGGCCGGAGATCCGGTCGGCGAGCGCGGAGCGTTCGGCGGCGTGCAGGGCCATGGTCGCGCCGGTGGACCACCCGTACAGGACGACCCGGCGGGCGCCGAAGCGCAGGGCGTAGCGGATGGCCGCGTCCAGGTCGCGCCACTCCGAGGCGCCGAGGTGGCCGAGGCCGTCCGGCGGGCGGGGCGCGCCGAGGTCGCCGCGGTAGGCGAGGTCGAGGACCGGCAGCCGGTGGTGGTGCAGGAAGGGCATGACCACCATCGGGTGTTCCCGGGTGCCGCCGAGCCCGTGCGCGGTGATGACCCAGGTGTCGCGGGCGCCGGGCACGAACCAGGCGGGCAGCGCGCCCAGCTCGCCGGGGACGTCCACGTCGGCGTGGTCGAGCCCGAGGGCGGTGCGCGGGTTGCCCAGGTGGATCTGCGGGGTCAGCCGGACCCGGGTGCCCGGGGCCAGGGCGCCGTGGGTGACTCCGACCAGCCGCCGCACCACGGCGTCCGGGTCGTGCGGGACGTCGGGCAGGACCGCGCCGACCACGGCGTGCACCCCGGGCGCGGCCAGGGCGTACGTACCGGGCCACTGGGAGGCGAGGGACCGGGTCAGGACGACCTGGTCCCCGGCGGTGGAGTGGACGACGAGCCGGGGGCCGCCGGGCAGGGGGCGGCCGGGGTCGGTCCGCAGGGCGGCGTCGGCGGCGTACCGGCCCGCGGCCAGCGCGGCGACCGCGGCCACGCCTGCGGCGGCGGTGAGGGTGGTGACGGCCGCTGCCGTCGCTGTAGCGGTGCGCACCGCTCCAGTGTCGGGCGGCCGGGCCGCCACGGCATCCGGAGCGAGTCCTTCCGGGCGGGCGGGCCCGGTGCGCGCGGCCCGCCGGACCGGACCCCTCCACCCTGTGATCCAGGTCTCCCCGGCGGGGTCCGGACGAGGGGAAAGCGGACCGGAAGACCCTCGGCCCGGCGGTCGGCAACCCGCCCCTGACGTGCGTAAATCGATATATCCATGAATCAATGAGGGCGAGGCGCTCAAAAGGGCCTTCGATCGGTACACCGCTCCGCCCGTTTCAGTTCATCTTCCGTTCACCCAGGTTGCCTACGGTCGGCTTGCCACTGACGTCAAACAGAAGCCTGGGTAAATGGAGCACATAACGCTTCTCCTCGGGATCGTGATCATCACCGCTCTCGTGTTCGACTTCACGAACGGTTTTCACGACACGGCCAACGCGATGGCTACCACCATCTCGACCGGCGCACTCAAGCCCAAGACGGCGGTGGCCATGTCCGCCGTGCTGAACCTCGTCGGCGCGTTCATGTCCGTGGAGGTCGCCAAGACGATCTCCAAGGGCCTGGTCAACGAGCAAGGCATCCAGCCAGAGGTGATCTTCGCCGCGCTCGTCGGCGCGATCCTCTGGAACCTCGTCACCTGGCTGGTCGGCCTGCCGTCCAGCTCGTCGCACGCCCTGATGGGCGGCCTGGTCGGCGCGGCCGTCGCCTCCGCCGGTCTCGGCGCCGTCAACGGCGGCACGCTCGTCACCAAGGTGCTGCTCCCCGCGGTCGCCGCGCCGATCGTGGCCGGTGTGGCCGCGATGCTGGCCGCCAGGCTCACGTACAAGCTGGGCTCCAACGTCGACGCGAAGACCTCGGCCAAGGGCTACAAGGCCGGTCAGATCGCCTCGGCCGGGCTCGTCTCCCTCGCGCACGGCACCAACGACGCGCAGAAGACGATGGGCATCATCACCCTGGCGCTGGTCGCGGGCGGGGCGCTCGCGCCCGGCTCCAACCCGCCGGTCTGGGTCATCGTCTCCGCCGGCATGGCGATCGCGATGGGCACCTACCTGGGCGGCTGGCGCATCATCCGCACCATGGGCAGCGGCCTGACCGACCTCCAGCCGCAGCAGGGCTTCGCCGCCCAGACCTCGGCCGCGAGCGTCATCCTGGCCTCGTCCAGCCTCGGCTTCTCCCTCTCCACCACCCACGCCTGTTCCGGCGCGGTCATGGGCGCGGGTCTGGGCCGCAAGGGCGGAGTGGTCCGCTGGTCCACCGCCAGCCGGATGTTCATGGCCTGGGGCCTGACCCTGCCGGCCGCCGCCCTGGTCTCCGCGGGCGCCGAGCTGGTCATGCGGACCGGTGACGTCGGTGTCGCCGCCGTCACGCTCTTCCTCATCGGCTCCTGCGTCGCCATCTGGCTGATCTCGCGCCGCCAGGTCGTCGACCACCACAACGTGAACGACGTCGCGGACACCGCGGCCGAGGCGCCGGGCGTGGTCACCACCGCGATCGCCGCCGTCGCCGTCCCGCCGGTCGCGGGCACCACCGCCGCGGTCACGGACGAGAGCTTCAAGGCGACCATCCCGACCCCGGCCCCGGCCGCTCCCCCGGCACCGGCGGCGCCCGCCGCCGCGGTCTGACCCGCAGAGGAATCGGCAGTATGAAGATCGACTGGGCAGCACTCGGCTCCGTGTTCGGAGTCAGCCTCTCCGCGACGGTCACCCTCGTGACCCTGTTCGCGCTGGGCATCCTGGGACTGTCGAAGCACGAGACCGCGACGGGCCAGGGCGGCGCCGCCCACCTGGCGCGCACCGGGGCCTACGCCTGCTTCGCGCTCTGCGCGGTGGCCGTCGGCTACGCGATCTACCTGATCGTCGGCTGACACCACCCGCACCCCGTCCGCACCAGCACGTCCGAAAGCTCCCTCCGGCTCCGAGCCGGGGGGAGCTTTCGCAGGTCAACGGCAAGTTGACGGGCGTTCGCGGGGCGTGGTGGACTGCCGGAGCCAACACGGCGGCATGAAGAGGAAGTCCGGTGCGAATCCGGCGCGGTCCCGCCACTGTCACCGAGGAGCCAGGGGCTCCCGGGAGCCAGGAACTCTCGCCACCGGACACGTCGAACCAGGGCGCGGACCCTGAGTGAGGACCTACCTGCCACATGCGTGCCGACCGCGTTTTCGCGTACGGCGCGACGGCCGGCCTGATCGGCGACCGGATCCTCGGTGATCCTCGCCGCGGGCATCCCGTCGCCGCTTTCGGGCGGACCGCCGCCACCGTCGAACGAGCCCTGTGGGGCGAGAGCCGGGCCAGGGGTGCCGTGCACGCCCTGGTGTGCGCCGGGGGCGCGGCCGCCCTCGGCGCGCTGGGCGCCCGCGCCGTGCGCTCCCGGCCCGCCGCCGCCCGTATCGCCCTGACCGCCGCCGCCACCTGGGCGGTGGTCGGCGGCACCTCGCTGGGCCGCGAGGCCCGTGCCATCGGGGGCGCGCTGGCCGCCGGGGACGCCGAGGTGGCCCGCGAGCGGCTGCCCCACCTGTGCGGGCGCGACCCGCAGGCGCTGAACGAGCAGCAGATCGCCCGCGCCGTCGTGGAGTCGGTCGCCGAGAACACCTCCGACGCCGTCGTCGGCGCCCTGGTGTGGGGCGCGCTGGCGGGGGTGCCCGGGCTGCTGGGTTTCCGCGCCGTGAACACGCTGGACGCGATGGTCGGCCACAAGTCCCCCCGCTACCTGCGCTACGGCTGGGCCTCGGCCCGGCTCGACGACCTCGCGGGCTGGCCGGGCGCCCGGCTGACCGCGCTGGCCGCCGTACTCGCCGGTCCCGACCGGCGGGGCGCCGTGCGGGCCTGGCGCGCGGACGCGGCCGCCCACCCCAGCCCGAACGCCGGACCGGTGGAGGCCTCCTTCGCGGGGGCGCTCGGGGTCCGCCTCGGCGGGACCCTGGCCTACGCCGGGCGCGTGGAGCACCGGGCGGTGCTGAACGGAGCCGCGGGCCGGCCGGTCGAGGTCGCGGACATCGAGCGGGCCGTACGGCTGTCGCGCCGGGTCACCTGGATCGCCCTCGGCGCCTGTGTGTCCCTGCGGTTGCTGGTGTCGTCACTGTGCGCATCACCGTGCGCATCCGGTCGTACTACGAAGGGACGCGTATGAGCGGCGCGCGGCGCGGCGGCGGACTCCTGGTCGCCGGAACCACCTCCGACGCGGGCAAGAGCGTGGTCACCGCGGGCATCTGCCGCTGGCTGGCCCGCCAGGGCGTGAAGGTGGCCCCCTTCAAGGCCCAGAACATGTCCCTGAACTCCTTCGTCACGCTGGAGGGCGCCGAGATCGGCCGCGCCCAGGCGATGCAGGCCCAGGCGGCCAGGGTCGAGCCGACCGCGCTGATGAACCCGGTGCTGCTCAAGCCCGGCAGCGACAGCAGCAGCCAGGTGGTGCTGCTGGGCAAGCCGGTGGGCGAGATGAGCGCCCGTGGCTACCACGGCGGGCGCCAGGAGCGGTTGCTCGGCATCGTCACGGACTGCCTGGAGCAACTGCGGGGCACGTATGACGCCGTGATCTGCGAGGGGGCGGGCAGTCCGGCCGAGATCAATCTCCGGCGCACGGACATCGTGAACATGGGCATCGCGCGGGCCGCGCGCTTCCCGGTGGTCGTGGTCGGCGACATCGACCGCGGCGGGGTCTTCGCCTCCTTCTTCGGTACGACGGCGCTGCTCTCCCCCGAGGACCAGTCGCTGATCGCGGGCTACCTGGTCAACAAGTTCCGCGGCGACGTGTCCCTGTTGGAGCCCGGCATGGAGATGCTGCGCGGGCTGACCGGGCGCGCGACCTACGGCGTGCTGCCCTTCCGGCACGGGCTGGGCATCGACGAGGAGGACGGCCTGCGGGTCTCGCTGCGCGGCGCCGTGCGCGAGTCGGTGGTGGCCCCGCCGGTCGGCGAGGACGTGCTGCGGGTCGCGGTGTGCGCGGTGCCGCTCATGTCGAACTTCACCGACGTGGACGCGCTGGCCGCCGAACCGGGCGTCGTGGTGCGGTTCGTGGACCGGGCCGAGGAGCTGGCCGACGCCGACCTGGTCGTCGTACCCGGCACCCGCGGCACCGTGAAGGCGCTCGCCTGGCTGCGCGAGCGCGGGCTCGCCGACGCGCTGGCCCGGCGGGCCGCCGAGGGGCGCCCGGTGCTGGGGATCTGCGGTGGCTTCCAGGTGCTGGGCGAGTCGATCGAGGACGAGGTCGAGTCCCGGGCCGGGGTCGTCGAGGGGCTCGGGCTGCTGCCGGTGCGCGTGCGCTTCGAGCGGGAGAAGACCCTCGCCCGGCCGAGCGGGCGGGCGCTGGGCGAGGCCGTCCTGGGGTACGAGATCCACCACGGCGTGGCCGATGTGCGGGGCGGGGTGCCCTTCCTGGACGGGTGCCGGGTCGGTGAGGTGTGGGGCACGCACTGGCACGGGTCGCTGGAGAGCGACGGGTTCCGGCGGGCCTTCCTGCGGGAGGTCGCGTCGGCGGCCGGGCGCCGCTTCGTCCCGGCGCCGGACACGTCCTTCGGCTCCCTGCGGGAGGAACAGCTTGATCTGCTGGGCGATTTGATCGAGGAGCACGCGGATACGGGTGCGCTGCTGCGACTGATCGAGGGCGGGGCTCCGGCCGGGCTCCCCTTCCTCCCGCCGGGTGCGCCGTGACGGCGGCCCTGGCCCTGCGGGGGCTTTCCCCTACCCGCCCCTTCTCGAAACCGGGCCCCGCCCGGACCCGCGCCTCAAACGCCGGCGGGGCTGAAGTTGCCCTGCGGTCAACTCGGCCGCGCCGAGCGGACAACGGCAGCGAAAACCAGCCCCGCCGGCGATTGAGGCGCGGGGTCCGGGGCGGAGCCCCGGGTACGGTCCGCACCTTCGAAGGAGTGAGCAACGCATGAGCACGCCCTACCCGTTCACCGCGGTGGTCGGCCAGGCCGACCTGCGCCTCGCGCTGCTGCTCAACGCGGTGAGCCCCGCCGTCGGCGGCGTGCTGGTGCGCGGCGAGAAGGGCACGGCCAAGTCGACCGCCGTGCGCGCGCTGTCCGCGCTGCTGCCGCAGGTCGACGTCGTGCCCGGCTGCCGGTTCAGCTGCGCGCCCGCCGCACCGGATCCGGCCTGCCCCGACGGCCCGCACGAGAGCGGCGGCGGGGCCGCGCGCCCCGCGCGGATGGTGGAGCTGCCCGTCGGCGCCTCCGAGGACCGCCTGGTGGGGGCGCTCGACATCGAACGGGCCCTGTCCGAGGGCGTGAAGGCCTTCGAACCGGGCCTGCTGGCCGACGCGCACCGCGGGATCCTCTACGTCGACGAGGTCAACCTGCTGCACGACCACCTCATCGACCTGCTCCTCGACGCCGCCGCGATGGGCGCCTCCTACGTCGAGCGCGAGGGCGTCTCCGTCCGGCACGCCGCCCGCTTCCTGCTCGTGGGCACGATGAACCCGGAGGAGGGCGAGCTGCGGCCGCAGCTGCTGGACCGCTTCGGGCTGACCGTCGAGGTCGCCGCCTCCCGCGAGCCCGCGCAGCGCGTCGAGGTGGTGCGCCGCCGGCTCGCGTACGAGGACGACTCCGCGGCCTTCGCCGCGCGCTGGGCCGGGGACGAGGCGGACGTACGGACCCGGGTGGTCGCCGCGCGGGAGCTGCTGGGCCGGGTGGTGCTCGGGGACGGCGCGCTGATGCAGATCGCCGCGACCTGCGCCGCCTTCGAGGTCGACGGGATGCGGGCCGACATCGTGATGGCGCGCACCGCCACCGCGCTGGCGGCCTGGGCCGGGCGCACGGACGTGCGCAAGGAGGACGTGCGCCAGGCCGCGCTGCTGGCGCTGCCGCACCGGCGGCGGCGCAACCCCTTCGACGCGCCGGGGCTGGACGAGGACATGCTGGACGAGATCCTCGACTCGTTCCCGGACGAGGAGCCCGAACCCGACCCGGAGCCCGAGCCGGAGCCCGAGGGTCCGGATGACGGCGGACCGGAGGGCGGACCCGAGGGCGGACCGGACGGAGGCCCGGACGGGGGGCCCGACGGCGGCGGGGTGCCGCCGCAGGACCACGGACGGGATCCGGCGCCGGAGTCCGCTCCGGGGACGGACGGCGGCGCGGACCCGGCGGATCCGGCGGAGCCGGAGCAGGCCCCCGAGCCCGCCCCCGCCCCCGCCCGCGCCGACGCGGCCGACGGGCCCACCCAGGCCGCCGTACGGGCCGCGGACCCCTTCCGGACCAAGATGCTCAGCGTCCCGGGCCTCGGCGAGGGCGCGTCGGGACGGCGCTCGCGGGCCCGCACCGCGCACGGGCGCACGACCGGCGCGCAGCGCCCCCGGGGCCAGCTGACCAAGCTGCACCTGGCGGCGACCATCCAGGCGGCCGCCCCGCACCAGCTGGCCCGCGGGCGCAGCGGCCGTGGACTGGTCGTGCGCAAGGACGACCTGCGCCAGGCGACCCGGGAGGGGCGCGAGGGCAACCTCGTGCTGTTCGTCGTGGACGCTTCCGGCTCGATGGCGGCCCGCAAGCGGATGGGCGCGGTCAAGGGCGCGGTCCTGTCCCTGCTGCTGGACGCCTACCAGCGGCGCGACAAGGTCGGCCTGATCACCTTCCGCGGGACCGGCGCCGAGCTGGCGCTGCCGCCCACCTCCTCGGTGGACGCGGCGGCGGCCCGGCTGGAGCGGCTGCCGACCGGCGGGCGCACCCCGCTGGCGGCGGGACTCCTCAAGGCCCACGAGGTGCTGCGCGTCGAGCGGCTGCGCGATCCCTCGCGCCGCCCGCTGCTGGTGGTCGTCACCGACGGCCGCGCCACCTCGGCGGGCCCGGCGGGCGGGGACGCCCGGGCGCTCGCGCGCCGCGCCGCGCTGCTGCTCCAGGGCGAGCACGTCGCCTCGGTGGTCGTGGACTGCGAGTCGGGCCCGGTCCGGCTCGGGCTCGCCGGGGTCCTGGCCACCGATCTGGGCGGTCCGGCCGTGACCCTCGACGGGCTGCGGGCCGACTCGCTGGCCGGGCTCGTGAAGAACGTACGCACCTCATCCCCGACCCTCAGGAGGGCCGCTTAATGCCGCAGGGACAGCCGTCCGTCGTTCCCGACGACGGACTCACGACGCGTCAGCGTCGCAACCGCCCGCTGGTCTTCGTCCACACCGGACCCGGCAAGGGCAAGTCGACGGCCGCCTTCGGCCTGGCGCTGCGCGCCTGGAACCAGGGCTGGCCGGTCGGGGTGTTCCAGTTCGTCAAGTCGGCGAAGTGGAAGGTCGGCGAGGAGAACGCGCTCAAGGCCCTCGGCGAGACCGGCAAGGGCGGCCCGGTCGTCTGGCACAAGATGGGCGAGGGCTGGTCCTGGGTCCAGCGCGACGCACAGCTCGACAACGAGCAGGCGGCGAAGGAGGGTTGGGAGCAGGTCAAGCGCGACCTGGCGGCCGGGACGCACACCCTGTACGTCCTGGACGAGTTCACGTACGCGCTGCGCTGGGGATGGATCGACGTGGACGAGGTGATCGAGGTGCTGCGCGACCGCCCCGGGACCCAGCACGTCGTCATCACCGGCCGCAACGCACCGGAGAAGCTGGTGGAGTTCGCGGACCTGGTCACCGAGATGACCAAGGTCAAGCACCCCATGGACACCGGCCAGAAGGGCCAGAGAGGCATCGAGTGGTGACGTCCGTGACCGTCCCGCGCCTGGTGATCGCCGCGCCGTCCTCCGGCAGCGGCAAGACCACTGTCGCGACGGGCCTGATGGCGGCCTTCACGGAACGCGGCCTCGCCGTGTCCCCGCACAAGGCCGGGCCCGACTACATCGACCCGGGCTACCACGCCCTGGCCACCGGCCGGCCGGGGCGCAACCTGGACTCCTTCATGTCCGGGCCGGAGCTGATCGGCCCGCTGTTCGCGCACGGGTCGGCCGGGTGCGACCTCGCCGTGGTCGAGGGCGTGATGGGCCTGTACGACGGGGCCGCCGGGCGGGGCGAACTCGCCTCGACCGCGCAGGTCGCCAAGCTGCTGCGGGCGCCGGTGGTGCTCGTGGTGGACGCGTCCTCGCAGTCCCGGTCGGTGGCGGCGCTGGCCCACGGCTTCGCGTCCTTCGATCCGCAGGTGCGGATCGGGGGCGTGATCCTGAACAAGGTCGGCTCCGACCGGCACGAGGTGATGCTGCGCGAGGCGCTGGAGGAGGCCGGGATGCCGGTGCTCGGCGTGCTGCGCCGGGTGCCGCAGGTCGCGGCGCCCTCGCGGCACCTGGGTCTGGTCCCGGTCGCCGAGCGGCGGGCGGACGCGCTGGCCTCGGTGGCGGCGCTGGCCGAGCAGGTGCGGGCCGGGTGCGACCTGGAGGCCCTGATGGCGCTGGCCCGGACCGCGCCGCCGCTGGACTGCGCGGCGTGGGACCCCGCGGGGGCGCCGGACTTCCGCCCCGCGGCCGCCCCCGGTCGGCGGCCGGTCGTCGCCGTCGCGGGCGGGCCCGCCTTCACGTTCTCCTACGCCGAGAACGCCGAGCTGCTGACGGCCGCCGGGGCCGAGGTCGTCACCTTCGACCCGCTGCGGGACGAGGCGCTGCCCGAGGGCACCGCCGGGCTGGTCATCGGGGGCGGCTTCCCCGAGGTGTACGCGCCGGAGCTGTCGGCCAACGCCCCGCTGCGGGCCGCGGTGGCCTCCTTCGCCGCGTCGGGGGCCCCGGTCGCCGCCGAGTGCGCCGGGCTGCTCTACCTGGCGGGTTCGCTGGACGGCAAGCCGATGTGCGGGGTACTGGACGCCGACGCGCGGATGTCGGAGCGGCTCACCCTCGGCTACCGCGAGGCGGTGGCGGTGTCGGACAGCCCGCTGGCGCGGGCCGGGACCCGGCTGCGCGGGCACGAGTTCCACCGCACGGTGATCGAGCCGGGGGCGGGGGCCGCGCCCGCGTGGGGGTTCACCCACCCCGAGCGCCGGGTCGAGGGCTTCGTGCGGGGCGGCGTGCACGCCAGTTACCTGCACACGCACTGGGCCGCGGAGCCGTCGGTGGCGTGGCGCTTCGTGGCCGCGGCGCGCGCGGCGGAGGGCGCGGCCCCCGCCTCGGGAGCCGCGGGCGCAGGGGCAGCGGACGCCCGGTGAGATCAGTCCGCGAGGCCGACGACCAGCCAGATGCCCGCCACTCCGCCCACCGTGCACATCAGCGTGGACAGGGCGGGGTGGCGGTGGTGCGCCTCGGGCAGGATCTCGGCCGCCGCGAGGTAGAGCAGGACCCCGGCGAAGAAGCCGAGGTATCCCCCGAGCGGTTCCTCCGGAAGGGTGAACAGCATGGTGGACAGCGCGCCGATGACCGGGGCCACGGCGTCCGCGAACAGCATCATCAGGGCCTTGCGGCGGGCGTTCCCGTACAGGCTGGTCAGGGTGTAGGTGTTGAACCCGTCGGCGAAGTCGTGGGTGATCACGGCCAGCGCGACGGCCACCCCCATCCCGCCGCCGACCTGGAAGGCGGCGCCCAGCGCCACCCCGTCGGCGAGGCTGTGGCCGACCATCGCGCCCGCGGCCGTCAGGCCGACCTCGGGGACCCTGCCGCCGTGCTCCGCGTGTCCGGAGCCGTTCTCGCCGCCGTGGGAGGCCTGGCGGACCGCCAGGACCCGCTCGACGACGTGCGCGACGAGGAAGCCGGAGACGAAGAGCAGCAGGGCCAGCGGGACGCCGAACACCTCGTGCCCGGCCGCCCGCATGGCCTCCGGCAGCAGGTCCAGGCCCACCACGCCGAGCATCAGCCCGCCGGCGAGGCCCAGCACGAGGTGGCGGCGGTCGGTGACGCGTTGCGCCGTCCATCCGCCCGCCAGCGTCATCAGGAACGCGCCCAACGCCACGATCACGGCCATAGGCCCCTGAATACCGACTGCCGGGCCCGCGCGCACCTTCGCGCGCGGGGTGGCGGGCGACGGAATGTTGACGGCTGACGATGACGAGGGAGCGAGGACCCCGGGTGGGCGAGCAGGGCGGTTACAGCGGGTACGAGCGGGTGGTCGTCGGGGTCGGCGGCCGCGCGGGGGTCTCGGCGGCGGAGGTCTGCGCCCTGGTCGAGGAGACCCTGCGGGACGCCGGGCTGGCCGTGGCGGCGCTCAGCGCGCTGGCCACGGTCGAGTCGAAGGCGGCCGAGGCCGGGATCTCGGGAGCCGCGGAGCGTTTCGGCGTGCCACTGCTGACGTACGGTCCCGCGGAGCTGGAGCGGATCGCGGTCCCGCATCCGAGCGAGGCGGCCCGGGCGGCGGCCGGGACCCCCTCGGTCGCGGAGGCGGCGGCGCTGGCGGGGGGCGGCGAGCTGCTCGTACCGAAGCGGAAGTCGGCGGCGGCCACCTGCGCGGTGGCCCGGGCGGAGGCGCACGACCTGCGCCACCACGGGGACGCGGAGCTGGTGGACGCGCCGGGGCGGCTGGTGGACCTGGCCGTCAACGTACGGTCGGACACTCCCCCGGCCTGGCTCAAGGAACGGATCGCCGCCTCGCTGGACACCCTTTCGGCCTATCCGGACGGGCGGGCCGCGCGGGCGGCGGTGGCCGCGCGGCACGGGCTGCCGGTGGAGCGGGTCCTGCTGACGGCGGGCGCGGCGGAGGCGTTCGTGCTGATCGCGCGGGCGCTGGGCGCCGTACGGCCGGTGGTGGTGCACCCGCAGTTCACCGAGCCGGAGGCGGCCCTGCGGGACGCCGGGCACCGGGTGGAGCGGGTGCTGCTGCGGCCGGAGGACGGCTTCCGGCTGGACCCGGCGGCGATACCCGAGGACGCGGACCTCGTGGTCATCGGCAATCCGACCAACCCGACGTCGGTGCTGCACCCGGCGGCGGGGCTGGCCGCGCTGGCCCGGCCGGGGCGGACGCTGGTGGTCGACGAGGCCTTCATGGACGCGGTGCCGGGCGAACGCGAGGCGCTGGCGGGGCGGACGGACGTACCCGGGCTGGTGGTGCTGCGCAGCCTCACCAAGACCTGGGGGCTGGCGGGGCTGCGGATCGGGTACGTCCTGGCCGAACCCGCGGTGATCGCGGCGCTGTCGGCGGCGCAGCCGCTGTGGCCGGTGTCGAGCCCGGCGCTGGCGGCGGCCGAGGCGTGCGTGGCCCCGGCGGCGCTGGCGGAGGCGGAGGCAGCGGCGCGGCAGATCGAGGTGGACCGGATCCACCTGCTGGCCGGGCTGGCCGAGTTCGACGAGGTCACGGTGGCGGGGGTGGCTGCGGGCCCGTTCGTCCTGATCCGGGTGGAGCGGGCGCCGGAGGTACGGGCCCGGCTGCGGGCCCTCGGTTTCGCCGTCCGACGGGGGGACACCTTCCCCGGCCTGGACCGGTCCTGGCTGCGGCTGGCGGTGCGCGACCGGGCGACGACGGGGCGGCTGCTGCAGGCGCTGGACCACGCGCTGACGCTGACGTCGTCCTGAGCCCCCCGGGTGGCCCCGCGCACTCGGACCCGTGCCCCGGACCCGTGCCCCGGACCCGCTTCCCGGCCATCTCGCCCGCCTCGCCCGCCACGAACGGCCGTGCGAGAGTGGCCCGGGAAGCAGCGGCCGTGACCGGCCGGGACACGGAAGCAGCGGCCGTGACCGGCCGGGACACAGGGTTCGGGGGAACACCGGGATGAGACGATCCGCCAAGATCGGGGCGGGCGTGGCGGGGCTGGCGATCGTCGCCGGCGGCGTCCACGCCGTACCGGGACTGCTCGACCACGGGGACGCGGCGGCCGGGCAGCGGCTGGGGGGCGGCGCGCGCGAGCCCGCCGCGACGGGGAAGGCCGATGCGGCCGTGCCGTCCGACGCCCGGCCCTTCACCCTCGTCGGGACGGGCGACATCATCCCGTACCCGTCGATCATCGAGCGCTCGGCCCTCGACGCGGGCGGCGAGGGCCACGACTTCCGCAAGATACTGGCGGGCGTCAAGCCCGTCGTGAGCGCCGCCGACCTCGCGATATGCCACCACGAGATACCGTACGGCGAGCCGGGCGGCCCCTTCACCGGCTACCCGACCTTCAAGGCCCCGCAGGAGCTGGCCGACGCCCTCAAGGACACCGGGTACGACAGCTGCTCGACCGCGTCGAACCACACGCTGGACGCCGGTTTCCCCGGCCTCGCCCGCACGCTCGACCACCTCGACCGGGTCGGCGTCAAGCACACGGGCTCGGCCCGCAGCGCGGCGGAGGCCCAAACCCCCGCGCTGCTGAGCGCGGGCGGCGCGAAGATCGCCCAACTGTCGTACACCTACGGCACGAACGGCATCCCGGTGCCCGAGGGCAAACCCTGGTCCGTGAACCTCATCGACCAGCAGCGGATCATCGCCGACGCCCGCGCGGCGCGGGCGGCGGGCGCGAACGTGGTGGTGCTCAGCGTGCACTGGGGCACCGAATGGCAGACCGCTCCCGACAAGCAACAGCTGGAGCTGGCGCAGGCGCTGACCGCCTCGCGGACGGCCGGCGAGCCGGACATCGACCTGATCCTCGGCACCCACAACCACGTCCCGCAGCCCTACGAGAAGCTCAACGGCACCTGGGTGGTCTACGGGATGGGCGACCAGGTCGCCAGCTTCGTGCCGCCGGAGATGAAGCGCGGCAACATGGGCTCGATCCCGCGCTTCACCTTCACCCCGTCGACCGGCCGGCCGGACCGCTGGGACGTGACCAAGGCCGAATTCCTCACCCAGTACTCGGACATGGCCCCGCCGTTCCGCGTGGTGTGCGCCGCCTGCGCCGCCTCCGACACCGGGCTGAGCGCCGGGAAGCGGGCGGAGTACGCCGCCGTGGACCAGCAGGTGACCGAGGCCGTGCTGTCGCGCCGGGCGGGCGCACAGGGGCTGACGCACGCGACCCGCTAGGACATCTCCGGACGGCCCGGCGGGGTACGGCGGGGTACGGCGGCTACTGGATCCGGCCGCGGCTCCGGTTCCGGGTCGCGACGAGGGCCGCGGCGCCCCCGCCCAGCAGGAGCAGCGCGCCGCCCGCCACGTACGGCGTGGCCGAACCGGCCCCGGTCTCGGCCAGGTTGGCCTCGGCCCCGCCGGAGTGGGGCTTGACGTCCACGACCGCCGCGGGCTTCGCGGGCACCTGCGGCGAGGCCGCGGTGGAGGGGGCGACGGAGGGCGCGATGCCGCCCGCGCGCTCGCAGTGCGCCTCGGCCAGGACCAGCTCGCCCGTCACCTGGGCGACGTTCAGATGGCCGGGGTTCACCGACACCTTGAGCCGCAGGGCGGCGGCCGCGGCGGTGGTCGAGGTGGTCTGCGTACCGGACAGCTCCAGGCTCACCTCGCCCACGCCCGGGACCACGACCCGGGTCGGGCCGCCCGCGGACAGGGTGATCTTCTTGCCGAGGGCGGTCACCGTGCCGAGCACGTTGGACGTGGCGACCGGCGCCCTCCCCGGCTCGCAGACGGCCTTCGAGGTGACCTTCTCCACCTCGATGAGGGAGAGCAGGGGCAGCCCGGGGACGTGGACCTCGGCGTGGACGAGGTTCGCCTCGGCCCGCGCCCCGGTCTTGTCCGCCGTGGCCTTCGAGGTGGCGGTGTCGGCGCGCAGGACGCTCACCGGCTGCCCCTGGTCGACCCCGTCGAGGGTGACGGTCAGGGCGGTCTTGGCGGCGTCGGCGGGCGCGCTGACCTCGTTGAGGGTGGCGGTCAGCGGCACGTCGACGGTCTTGTTGAGCAGGCCCACGTCGAGCCCGGCGCGCAGGACGACGGCGCCGGCCGTGCCGGAGCCGCCCGCGCTGCCCGTGCTCCCGGCACCGGAGCCGCCCGTGGCGTGGGCGGCGGGTGCGGTGAGCAGGGCGACCGCTCCCGCGGCGAGCAGGGCGGCCGCGGGCCTGCGGAAGGTGTTGCTGTTCAAGGTGGTGGAACCCCCAGGGAGGTGGGAGCCGTCGCGCCGCCAATGGGGGACATCGCGTGCGCCGACGGCTTGGACCCCGGAAGTTTTACGCACTGAGAGTGAAGGAGTGACAACCTGGCGTGAGTTCACCCCAAAGGGTGGTTTCCACGCAGATATTCGAATCCTGAGGCGCAGGAGTGCGCCGAAACCCCGCGCACCACAGGTTTCGGCCATCCTTAACGACCAGGAGCTCGTCGGTGTCACGCCCTGGTCAACCCGGCGCGCTCGCCCCCCCTGCGCCCAGCTACGCGCGCTCAGCCGCGGATCCGGCCCGCGAGCACCACCCGGCGCGGATCGGCCAGTACGGACACGTCCGCGCGCGGGTCCTCCCCGTAGACCACCAGGTCCGCCGGAGCGCCCTCCTCCAGTCCGGGCCGCCCCAGCCAGGCGCGCGCGCCCCACGCCGTCGCCGACAGCGCGGCCGAGGCCGGGATACCAGCCTTCACCAGCTCGGCCACCTCCGCGGCGACGAGCCCGTGCGGCAGCGAACCGCCCGCGTCCGTACCGACGTACACCGGCACGCCCGCGTCGTACGCCGCACGCACCGTGTCGTACCGCCGCTCGTGCAGCCGCCGCAGATGGGCCGACCAGCGGGGGAACTTGGCCTCGCCGCCCGACGCCAGCTTCGGGAACGTCGCGATGTTGACCAGCGTCGGCACGATCGCCACCCCGCGCTCGGCGAAGAGCGGAATGGTGTCCTCGGTCAGGCCGGTGGCGTGCTCGACGCAGTCGATGCCGGCCTCGACGAGGTCGCGCAGCGAGTCCTCGGCGAAGCAGTGGGCGGTCACGCGGGCGCCGAGCCGGTGCGCCTCGGCGATGGCCGCCTCCACCTCGGCGCGCGGCCAGCAGGCGGTCAGATCGCCCACCTCGCGGTCGATCCAGTCGCCGACCAGCTTCACCCAGCCGTCCCCGCGCCGGGCCTCGCGGCCGACGTACGCGACGAGGTCGGCGGGCTCGATCTCGTGGGCGTAATTGCGGATGTAGCGGCGGGTGCGGGCGATGTGCCGACCGGCCCGGATCACCTTCGGCAGGTCCTCGCGCGCGTCGATCCAGCGGGTGTCGGAGGGCGAACCGGCGTCCCGGATCAGCAGGGTGCCCGCCTCCCGGTCCGCCAGCGCCTGCTTCTCGCTGGTCGCGTCGTCGACCGGACCGTGGGCGTCCAGTCCCACGTGGCAGTGCGCGTCGACCAGGCCCGGGAGCGCCCAGCCCGTGACGGTGGTGACCTCGTGGGCGGCGGCCCCGGCGCGCGGGCGCTCGTACGAGATCCGGCCACCGACGACCCACAACTCGTCGCGGACCTCGTCCGGTCCGACGAGAATCCGCCCCTTCACGTGCAGCACATCGCTCATGGCCGCACTGTAGCCACCCGCTCGGTACGCTCTGCCCGTAACCTCGAACGAAGAGAGCACCACCGTGACCAGCACCGTGCCCCACCCCCTCCTTGACCTGCCGCCGCTGACCGCGGAGCGCTTCGCGGCGATCGAACGGGGGGTCGCGGAGCTCCTCTCCACCCGCCAGGACGTGGTGATCACGCAGGGCGAGGCGCTGCTCCCGCTGGAGGGCTGCATCCGCTCGGGCGCGCGGCCGGGCTCGACGGCGCTCAACATCGTGACGGGGCCGTACGGCACCACCTTCGGCAACTGGCTGCGCGACTGCGGCGCGACCGTGGTGGACCTGACCGTGCCCTTCGACACCGCCGTGAGCGCGGCGCAGGTCGAACGCGCCCTCGCCGCGCGGCCGGAGATCGACTTCGTCTCGCTCGTGCACGCGGAGGCCGCGACGGGGAACACGAACCCGGTCGCGGAGATCGGCGAGGTCGTCCGGGCGCACGGCGCGCTGTTCATGCTCGACGCGGTCGCCTCGGTGGGCGCGGAACCGCTGCTGCCGGACGCGTGGGGCGTGGACCTGTGCGTGATCGGGGCCCAGAAGGCGATGGGCGGCCCCGCCGGGGTCTCGGCGGTATCGGTCTCGGAGCGCGCGTGGGACCGCTTCGCGCAGAACCCGGCGGCGCCCCGCCGCTCGTACCTCTCCCTGCTGGACTGGAAGGAGCGCTGGATCGACGGCGGGCGCACGGCGCTGCTGCACGCTCCCGCGCAGCTGGAGATGCTCGCGCTGGAGGCCTGCCTGGCCCGGATCGCCGAGGAGGGCCCGGCGGCCCTGATGGCCCGGCACGCGGCGGCCGCGGCGGCGACCCGTGCGGGGGCGTCGGCGCTGGGGGTGGCTCCGTACGTCCACGACGCGGCGGACGCGGCGCCGGTGGCCACCACCCTGCGGGTGCCGGACGCCTCGCTGGTGGTCACCGGGGCGCTGGCGGTCGACCCCTCGGCGCCGCTGGCCGCGGGGGGCGGGGCACTGGCGCACGAGATGATCCGGGTCAACCACTTCGGACCGGCGGCCGCACTCCCCGTCGTGCACGCCTGTCTGACGGCCCTGGCCACGGCGCTGTCCGTGCCGTCGGCCCCGGCCCTGGAGGCGGCCACCGCCGCCTGGGGGGCGACCGCCTAGAGGGCCGGAGGGCCTGGAGGGCCTGGAGGGCCTGGGAGCGGCGTCAGCCCGACAGGGCGTCCAGCGCCCGGTCCACCTCCGCCTCCGTGTTGTACAGGTGGAACGAGGCCCGCAGCGCGCCGGCGCGGGCGGCGGTCGCGATGCCCGCCGCCAGCAGGGCGTCCCTGCGGTCCGCCAGGCCCGGGACGGAGACGATCGGAGCGCGGCCGGGGGCGGGCTCGTGACCGAGGGCGGCGAGCCCGGCCCGGAAGCGGTCGGCCAGCGCCGTGTCGTGGGCGTGGACCGCCTCGATGCCGATCCGCTCGAGCAGCGCCAGTGACGGCTCGGCCGCGTGGTAGGCGAGGAAGGCCGGGGATTCGTCGAACCGCCGTGCGTCCCGGGCCAGTTCGGCCATGGGCCCGTAGAAGGAGTCCTGCGTGGACTCGGCGGCCACCCACCCGGCGTGCAGCGGCACCAGCGTCTCCTGCGCCTCCTCGGAGACCGTCAGGTAGGAGACCCCGCGCGTGGCGAGCAGCCACTTGAACCCGGCGGTCACCGTGTAGTCGTAGGGCGCCGCGTCGAACGGCAGCCAGCCGACCGCCTGTGTCGCGTCCACCAGCATCCGCGCCCCGTGACCGGCGCTCGCCTCCCGGATCGCCGCGAGGTCGGCCATCCGGCCGTCGGCGGACTGTACGGCGCTCAGCGCGACCAGCGCGGTCTGCGCGCGGACGGCTCCGGCGACCGACTCCAGGGGCACGAGGCGCACCTTCAGGTCGCCCCGCACCACGAACGGGTTCAGCACCGAGGCGAAGTCGCCCTCGACGCAGAGCACTTCGGACCCGGCGGGCAGCGCGGCGGAGACCAGCCCGACGTGGGTGGAGACGGCCGAGCCGACGGCCACCCGCTGCGGGGCGACGCCGGTCAGGCGCGCGAAGGCCTCGCGCACCCGGCTCACGACCGCGGCGTCACCGAACCCGGCCGGATCCCCGGCCCCGGCCGCGTCGGCCAGGGCGTGGACGGCCGCCACCGCGGCGCGCGGGAGCACGCCGCAGGTGGCGGTGTTGAGGTAGGCGGTGGTGTGCGCGAACTCGGCACGGGTGATGTCGGCGAGGCTCGCTCCGGCGAGAGGCAGGTCCATGACCGCCACTCTGCTTCAGTAACGGCCCACCGTCCATGGCCGGTTCGGCCGTGGCGGAGCCGGCCACCCTGTTGGCGGGGCTGCCTAGGGGGTGGGCACCGCGCAGGCTCCGTCCGGCTCGCAGGCCTCCGCCTCGGCCGAGGTCCCGACCGGCTCGCGGCCGGCCCAGGCCTGCTCCAGCGCCTGGGTGAACACCTCGGCGGGCTGCCCGCCGGAGATCCCGAAGCGGCGGTCCAGCACGAAGAACGGCACCGCGTTGGCGCCCAGTTCGGCCGCCTCGCGCTCATCGGCGCGCACCGCGTCGGCGTAGGCGGTGGCATCGGCGAGCACCGCGCCGGCCTCCGCCTCGTCCAGACCGGCCTCGACGGCGAGGGCGAGCAGGGTCGCGGAGTCGAAGACGGACCGCTCCTCGGCGAAGTTCGCCCGGAAGGCGAGGTTCAGCAGCTCGTCCTGGCGGCCGCGGGCGGCGGCCAGGTGCAGGAGGCGGTGGATGTCGAAGGTGTTGCCGTGGTCGCGGCCTTCGGTGCGGTACGTCAGCCCCTCGGCGCGGGCGCTCGCCGCGACGTGCTCCTCCATGCCGCGGGCCTCGTCGAGGGTGCGGCCGTACTTCTTGGCCAGCATCTCCACGACGGGTGCGACGCTGCCCTTGGCGCTGTTCGGGTCGAGCTCGAAGGAGCGGAAGACCACCTCGACCTCGTCGCGGTGCGCGAAGGCGGCCAGCCCCTTCTCGAAACGGGCCTTGCCTATGTAGCACCAGGGGCAGGCGATGTCGCTCCAGATCTCGACGCGCATGATCCTTCTTCTCTCCGGGTCCGGGGTGGGCTGTCGGGGCGCGGAAGGGTCACTTCCGCCGTCCCAGCGGGCACAACGCCCACCCCGCTCCCGTCATTCCCCGTCATTCCCCGGCGGTCGCGACCGTGGCGTCCCGGGCCTCCGTGGCATCCGTGCCGTCCGGGCCGTCCGGGCCGTCCGCCGGGGCGGCGACCGTCAGCCAGAGCGTGTGGTGGGAGCCCGACCGCGGGGCGTGCGGGTCGGAGCGCCAGCCGTGGGCGGCGTAGAAGGCCTGGGCCCGCAGGTTGTGCTCGTAGACCTCCAGGCGGACCCGGGGTACGCCCGCCCGGCGCCAGCGGTCCAGGCAGGCGGCGTGCAGGGCGGCGCCGGTGCCGCGGCGCCAGTGCGCGGGGTCGACGTGGAGCTGGGTGAGCGTGGTCTCACCGGCCACGGTGCGGAAGGCGGCGACCCCGGTCAGCTCGCCGTCCTGCTCCGCGCACAGCACCCCGCCGCCGTCCCCGCCCGCGTCCCCCGCGCCGTCGCCGCGCGCGACGGCGCGCGACCAGCCCTCGCGGGTCCGGGCCGGTTCGCCGTCGCCCGCGTAGGCGTCCTCGGGGATCCGGCCGCGGTAGTAGGTGGCGCGGGCGCGGGTGTGCAGGGCGGCGATCGCGTCGAGATCGGCGGGGACTGCGGTCCTGATCATGGGAAAGAGAACGCGCCGGGGCCCTCGCGGGTTCCCGGCGCGTTCGTACTTCTGTACGTCGCGTGTGGCGTCGGCTACTTCTTGAGCCACGCCTCCATCATCTTCTGGGCGACGGGGGCCGCCAGCTTGCCGCCGCCGATCTCGGAGCGGTCCGTGTCCGAGTTCTCGATGACCACGGCCACCACGATCTGCTTGCCGCCGCTCGTCTTGCCGTACGAGGTGAACCAGGCCAGCGGAGCGAGGCTGTTGTTGACGCCGCGCTGCGCGGTACCGGTCTTGCCACCGACCTCGGCTCCGGAGACCTGCGCGGGCTTGCCGCCGCCGTCGGAGACCACGGTCTTCATCGCGTCACGGATCATCGACGCCGTCTTCTCGCTCATGACCTGCTGGGACTTCGGGTCCTTGAAGCTCTCCAGGACGTTGCCGCCGGAGTCGGTGACCTCGGAGACCACGTGCGGGGCGACGAGCTTGCCGCCGTTCTCGATCGCCGCCGTCACCATCGCCATCTGGAGCGGGGTGGCCTGGACGTCGAACTGGCCGATGCCCGTCTGCGCCACCTGGTCCTTGGACATCTTCTTCGACGGGTACTTGCTCGTCGGCGTGGTGCCGATCGGGATCTTGGCGTCCGTGTTGAAGCCGAACTTCTCCGCCATGTCCCGCATCTTGTCCTGGCCGAGCCGGTAGGCCAGCTCCGCGAAGACGTTGTTGCAGGACTTCTTGAGGCCGTCGCGCAGGGTCACGTTGTTGCAGCCCGGGGTCGGCACCTCGCTCTTCAGCACGGTCGTGGTGCCGGGGATCGTGTACGGGTCCGGGATGCCGGTGGGCTGGTCGATCGAGCTGAACAGCCCGTTCTCCAGCGCCGCCGCCAGGGTGACCAGCTTGAAGGTGGAGCCGGGGGCCTGCGGCTTGCGCAGCGCGACGTTCATCATGGGCGCGCCCTGGTTCGCCGAGAGCTTCACCCAGGCCGCCTCGGCGTCCTTGCCGCTGCCGGTGATGCTGCCCGGGTCGTAGGACGGGTTGTTCACGACGCCGAGGATCTCGCCGGTGCCCGGGTCGATGGCGACGGCGGCGCCCTGCTTGCCCTGGAGGGCGTCGTAACCGGCCTTCTGGACACCCTTGTCGATCGTCGTCAGGACGTTGCCCGGGTCCGCCCGCTTGTTCGTGAGGATGTCCATGAACGACTTCAGCCGGTTGTCCGACCCGTTCAGGATGTTCTTGTAGATCCCCTCCAGCATCGTGGAGGTGTACACCTGCGAGGTGTGGCCGGTGATCGGCGCGTACAGCGGGCCGTCGGTGTAGGTCCGCTTGTACCCGAAGTCCTTGCTCCCCTCGGTCTTCGCCGAGCCGGTGATCGCCTCCCCGCCCACGATGATGTTGCCCAGCGGGTTCTGGTACTGCCCGATGAGGTTCCGCCGGTTGTGCGTGTCGTCTGCGAGGGCCTGGCCTTGGTACGCCTGCACCCAGGTCACCCGCACCAGCAGGGCAAGCACCAGAAGCAGACAGAAGACCGACGCGCGCCTGATCGTCTTGTTCATCTCTGGGAAAGACGCATCAGGGGTCCCGGGCGTTCCACTCTGCCCCGATTGTGGCGGGGTTCTCAGCTTTTCCTCATGAGGAAGCCTCCCTCGTAGGCGGCGATCACCGCCTGGGTCCGGTCGCGGGAGCCGGTCTTGGCCAGGACCGCCGCGACATGCGTCTTCACGGTCTGCGGGCCGACCCCGAGCCGCTCGCTGATCTCGTGGTTCGACAGCCCGGCCGCCATCAGGCGCAGAACGTCGGCCTCCCGGTCGGTCAGCCGGGCCGCCCAGGCCGCGGCGGCGGACCGTGCGGGGCCGTGCGCGGCGGCCAGGGAGCGGACGGCCGCCGGGAAGAGCAGCGAATCGCCGCGGGCGACCAGCCGGACCGCGCCGATCAGCTCGTCCGGGTGGGCGCGCTTGAGCAGGAACCCGGCGGCGCCCGCGCGCAGCGCCTCGTACACATAGGCGTCGTTCTCGAAGGTGGTGACCACGACGATCCGGGGCGGCTCCGCCATCGTGGCGAGGATCTGCTCGGTGGCCCGGAGGCCGTCGACCTCGGGCATGCGGACGTCCATGAGGACCACGTCGGGCGCCAGCGACCGGACCACGGAGACGGCCTCGGCTCCGGAACCCGCCTCGCCGACCACCTCCATGTCCGGCTCGGCGTCGAGGATGACCCGCAGGGCGGTACGGACCATGCGCTCGTCGTCCGCGATCACGACCCGGAGCGGCGGGCGGCTCACCGGGCACCCGCGCCCAGCGGGAGCACGGCGCGCAGCAGCCACTGCCCGTCCCGCTGCTCCGCCTCCACCCGGCCGCCGAGCAGGGCGGCCCGCTCGGCGGCCCCACGCAGCCCGCGGCCCCCGCCGACGCGGGGCTCCGCTCCCTCGGGGGCGCCCACGGGATTGGTCATGATCAACTCCAGTTCGCGATGTCCGCCGCGGCCAAGCCCGCCGCCGCGCGCGCGGGTGCGCGCGCGTATGTGTTCGTGTTCGTGTTCGCGGCCGTAGCTGTGGCCGTGGCCGCGTAGGCGCTCGCGGTCGTCGTCGCGGTCCTGATCGTCGCCGTGGCCGCCCACGTGATCACCGTCGTGTACGAGGATCCGCACCTCGACCGGGCCACCGCCCCCGTGCCGCAGCGCGTTGCTCAGGCCCTCCTGCACGATCCGGTACGCCTCCCGGGAGACGATCGCGGGCAGCTGCCCCCAGTCGCCAACGGGCCCCGGATCCTGGCGGGCCGTGATCGGGACGCCCCCCGCCCGGCTCCGGGCCAGCAGCCCTTCGAGGTCGGCGGCCAGGGTCGGGGCGGGCGCCGCGCCGGCCCGCTCGCCCACTCCGTCCCCCTCCCGCAGCAGGCCCAGGACCGCGTCCAGCTCTCCCACCGTGCGCCGCGTGGTGTCCTCGATCGCGGCCAGCGCCTCCCGGACGAACTCCGGATCCGTGTCCAGCACCCGCCGGGCCGCCCCCGCCTGGAGGGTGACGGCGCTCAGCGCGTGTCCCACCGCGTCGTGCAGCTCCCGGGCCAGCCGGTTCCGCACGGCCAGGTCGGCGGCCCGCTCCTCGGCGGCGGCCAGCCGGTCCGCCCCGGTCGGCCCGAGCAGTACGGGCGCCAGCCGGGCCAGCAGCGCCCCGGCCCCCGCCGCGCAGAGCGCCAGCCCGCCGAGCAGCCCGAACCCGACCAGCGGGGCGGCGTACGGCTCGGACCCGGTACTGAACCAGCCGGGCCCGGTCGGCGTGTCCCGCAGCGCGTTCACGACGGGCAGGGCGATCAGCACCACCCCCATCGGCGGTACCGCCAGCGTCATCCCGCTCACCACCGCGCCGACCCCCAGATGCAGGGTCCACCAGACCGAGGTCCGACACCGCGCCTCCCAGGACCGGCCGGGCCCCTGGGCGAGGCGCTCCCCCTCCACCCCGCACAGCACCCGGACCACACCCACCGACATCGGCCGGATCAAGGGGAACACCGCGCTGGCGGCCACCAGCGGCAGCGCCACCGCGTACGCGATGAGCATCAGCGGAAGGGACGTCAGGGCATTGACCCCGCCCGCGGCGACCCCCACCACCACCTGCGCGAGCAGGAAGTACGGCATCAACAGCGCCCCGCCGAGCACCAGATGCACCCAGCGCAGCCCCGCCGTCACCACCCTGGCCCTACTGAGCCCCACCGTGCGCATCCCGGCCCTGCTGAGCCGCGCCCCCCGCGGGCCCGGCGGCGTCACGTCGGCCGGTCCGCGTGGCGCGCGGTGAGGAACCGTGTGAGCACGGCGGCCGCGAGCAATCCGATGATCATCTGGCCAGCGTAGGTCAGGTACATGACCTCCGTACTCCCCCGCGCTCCCGCGAACTCCCCGCTCAGGGAGGCGATCAGGAGCCAGCAGCCCCAGCTGAACGTCGCCGCCGACCCGGTCCACGCGAGGGCGAGCGACCACCTGACCCGGCCCCGGCCCCGGGCCAGCAGCACCGCCCCCGCCCCGGCTCCGATCGCACAGGCCGCGTGCACCACCGACACCACGCTCCCGTCCGCGGTGCGCTCGGCCCGCTGCAACGCGCTCAGCCCGGCGGCGCCCCCGCACGCCCAGTACAGGTACGTCGCACCCACCACCAGGCCCGCTGTCGCCGCGGCTCCCGCCACCACCCCCGTGGATGACGGGAGCCGCCGCTCCGGCGCGCCCTGCCACCGGTGTCCCCAGCGCTGACGCGCGTAGGGCACGAACAATCCGGCGAGGGCAAGTCCTTGAACGGTGAAACCGCCGTAGACGACATGGAACACCCAGGGATCAAGGAAGGGCTCCCGAACGGCCCGCGCCGCGGCCGGGGCCGCCCCCATGCCCAGCGCCCGTATGAGCAGTTGGCCCGGGAACCCCGTGAGGATCGGCGTCAGCAGCCCGGTGGCCACGAAGGCGGGGACGGTCAGCAGCCAGCCCGGCACCCGCACGCCCCACGGCCGGGTGAGCACCAGCACGAGCACGATGACGCACGCGTCCATCGCCAGCGTGACGGAATTGGCCACGGTGAAGAACAGCCCGGGCTCCAGCAGCACACTGCCGTCCGGTATCCCGATCCTGCTCCCGGCCAGCCAGGCGGCCTTGAGCGTGAGGTACGGCACGGTGGCGGCCAGGGCCACCCCCCGCAACACCCTGCGCCCGGCCCCCGGTACGGGGTCGGCCGAGCTCGGCCCGGGTCCCTGCCCCCGGTCCGGCGACTGCGTCGGATACGCCGTCTCCACGGCTCGCGTGTTCATGAGCCAACGGTCCCTTCCCCGCCGCCCCGCCACCTCCCCCGTGAAGGTGATCCGTCTCCCCCACCCGGGGGAGAGCCCCCCCCCTGAGACCGCGAGAGCACGAGCCCGACGACCGCGAGACCGACGACCGCCTCACATCCTCCGCGTCACCACCGTCAGCCGGTCCCGCGCCTCGAACAACGCCGCCTTGATGACCTGCTCGTGCCCCGTCGTCAGCCGCGCCACCGGCACCGAACAGCTCACCGCGTCCCGCGCCGGAGTCCGGTAGGGCACCGCCACCCCGAAGCAGCGCAGCCCCAGGGTGTTCTCCTCCCGGTCCACCGCGTACCCCTGCTCGCGCACCAGCGCCAGCTCCTCGATCAGCACCTCCCGGTCCGTGATCGTGTGCTGCGTGACGGCCTCCAGCCGCTCCGGCAGCAGCAGCCGCACCTCCTCGTCCGTGTGCGTGGCGAGCAGCGCCTTGCCGAGCGCCGTCGAGTGCACGGGCAGCCGCCGCCCGACCCGGGTGAAGGGCCGGAGGTAGTGCTGGGACTGCCGGGTGGCCAGGTACACCACGCTCGTGCCGTCCAGCCGCGCCAGGTGGATGGTCTCGGTGGTCCCGTCGGAGAGCCGGTCCAGGGTCGGCCGCGCCGCCGCGACCACCTCGTCCCCGTCGATGTACGAACTCCCGACGAGCAGCGCCCGTACGCCGATCCCGTACCGGGTCCCCTGGGAGTCGGTCTCCACCCACCCCATGCCCACCAGTGTGCGCAGCAGCATGTACAGGCTGGACTTGGGCAGTCCGAGGTCGTGCTGGATGTCCGCCAGGCTGTGCAGACCGGGCCGCGCCGCGAAGTGCTCCAGCAACCGCACCGTCCGCACCGCCGACTTCACCGGCGCGCCCGCCGCCGCACCCGCGGCCCCGTCCTCGGGCGCACCCGCGGCCGCGTCGTCCGGCGCACTCGCCGCGGGACCCCCCGATTCGGCTGTCGTCATGCGCGTTCTCGCCCCTTTGTCTTGTCAACCCCGAAGACACGGAAATAGAGTCCACAGCGGATGTGATCATTCATCTACCGGAACGGCGTTCAGAATACTGAACGATCCGCGATTCATCTCCAGAACGCAGGAGGCAGTGCGCCATGGCAGGAACACCAGTCTGGAGTGTGGACCCCCGTACCGGGAAGCAGCGCGAGCGGGTTGCGGTCGAGGCCACGCCCCGCGAGGTGGACCAGGCCGTACGAGCGGCCCACGCCGCCCGCGGCGCGCTCGCCGACCGCGCCGCCCGCATCGCCTTCCTGCGCGCCGCCGCCGATCTTCTGGACGCCTCCGTCACGGCCGTCGTCGAGACCGCCGACGCCGAGACGGCGCTCGGCGCGGGCCGCCTCACCGGCGAGCTGGGCCGCACGACGTATCAGCTGCGCGCGGTCGCCGACGCCGTCGAGGACGGCTCGTACCTCGACGTCCGGATCGACCGCGCCGACCCCGCCCTCGCCCCGCCCCGGCCCGAACTGCGCCGCTACAAGGTGCCGCTCGGCGTGGTCGCGGTCTACGCCGCCTCCAACTTCCCGCTCGCCTTCTCCGTCCCGGGCGGCGACACCGCCAGCGCGCTCGGCGCGGGCTGCCCCGTCGTGGTCAAGGCCCACCCGGACCACCCCGCCACCTCCGAACTCTGCGCCTCGCTGCTGCGCCGCGCCGCCGAGGCCACCGGGCTACCGGCCGACGTCGTGTCCGTCGTCCAGGGGTTCGACGCGGGCCTGGAGCTGGTCCGTCACCCGCTCGTCACCGCCGCCGGGTTCACCGGGTCCGTCCGCGGTGGCCGGGCCCTGTTCGACGCGGCCGCCGCCCGGCCCGTCCCGATCCCCTTCCACGGCGAACTCGGCTCCCTCAACCCCGTCGTGGTCACGCCCGCGGCCGCCGCGGAGCGCGCCGAGGAGATCGGTACCGGGCTGGCGGGCTCGGTCACGCTCGGCGTCGGCCAGTTCTGCGTCAAGCCCGGGCTGGTGCTCGTACCCGAAGGAGCGGACGGCGACGCCCTCGTCGGCGCGCTCGTCAAGGCGCTCGGGGAGACCGAGCCGGGCGTCCTGCTCGATCACCGGATGCGGGAGAACTTCATCGCCGGGGTCCGCGAGCGGGCCGCGCTGCCCGGGGTCACCGCGCCCGTCACGCCCGGCCCGGGCGGCGCGCACACCGTCGCCGCGGGCTGCCTGACCGTCGCCGCGCGCGGCCTCCTGGCCGAGCCGGAGGCGTACGGGACGCTGCTCGAGGAGTGCTTCGGTCCGGTCACCGTCCTCGTGCGGTACGCCGACCAGGGCGAGGCGGCCGCCGTACTGGCCCTGCTCCCCGGCAACCTCACGGCCACCCTCCAGCTGTCGGCGGCCGAGTGCGCGGGCGCCGCGCCCGAGGACACGACACCCGAGAGCGCCCCTGCGGCGCGGCTGATCGGGGAGGTCACGCGGCTGGCCGGCCGGGTCGTGGTGAACGGCTGGCCGACCGGTGTCGCGGTGGCCCCGGCCCAGCACCACGGCGGTCCGTATCCGGCCTCGACCTCGACCTCCACCTCGGTCGGCGGGACGGCGATCGAGCGGTGGCTGCGCCCGGTGGCCTACCAGTCGGTGCCGGACCCGCTGCTTCCGCCGGAGCTGCGCGAGGCCAACCCGCTGGGGCTGCCCCGCCTGGTGACCGGGACCCCGGCCTCATGACCCGGACCACGGGCGCGTAGCAAATGCGGTTGCCCGCCCCGCCGCGCGCGGGGCAGGCTGCCGCCATGCCGAGACCCCACGGATTCACGTACGAACAGCGCCGCGACGGCACCGTCGTCATCACCCATCAGGGCCGCGAGGCGAGCACCCTGCGCGGCGCGCGGGCGGAGAAGTTCCTGGCCGAGGCCTCGGCGGGGGACCCCCAGCTGGTCATGGCCCGCTGGACCGGCGCGTACAAGTTCGGCAACGAGCGGATGGCCAGGAACCACCCCCGCAACCGGCGCTGAACCCTCTCGTACCGCCGCACGGACAGGACACGCGGTAAGGCGCGCGGTAAGGCGCGCGGTAAGGAAGCGCGGGTAAGGGAACGGCAAAGGGCCTTCGGTCGTTCTCCGGGCATGACCGCTATGACCCCTGGTTCGAACCTGCCGCTCAATGCCGTCCGCGTGACGGTGGATGTGGCTGCTCCGGTACGGCTGGATGTATCCGGGCTCCTGCTCGCCGCGGACGGCAAGGTGCGCTCCGACGCCGACTTCATCTTCTACAACCAGCCCTCCGGTCCCGGTGTCAGCTACCGGTCCGGTGGCGGCTCGGCGCCGGACTCGATCACCGTCGACACCTCCGCGGTCCCGCCCGGCATCGAGCGCATCGTGGTGACCGCCAGCCCGGACGCCCCCGGGCAGAGCTTCCAGGGCGTGGAGCCCACCGCCACCGTGCGCGACGCCGACGGCGGCGCGGTGATCGCCAGCTTCACCCCGCCGCAGCTGGGCACCGAGACGGCGCTGGTCGTCGTCGAGGTCTATCTGCGGGGCGGTGTCTGGAAGGTCCGCGCCGTCGGCCAGGGGTACGCAAACGGCCTCGCCGGGATCGCCACCGACTTCGGCGTCTCGGTGGACGAGGAGCCCGCCGCCCCGGCCGCCGCCGCGCCCGCCCCCGCCGCCTTCCCCCCGGCCCCGCAGGCCGCTCCGCTCGCCCCGCCCATCGCCCCGCCGTCCGCGCCCGCGCCCGCCCCGGGCGCCGGGAAGGTCAACCTCGACAAGGGCCGGGTCAGCCTCCAGAAGAACCAGACCGTCTCCCTGGTCAAGGGCGGCCGCCCGCTGCTCTCCCAGGTCAAGATGGGCCTCGGCTGGGAGCCCGCGTTCGGCGGCCGGGACATCGACCTCGACGCCTCCGTCATCGCCTACGGCCCGCAGCGCAACCACATCGACAGCTGCTACTTCGGCAAGCTCTCGATCCTGGGCGGCGCCATCAAGCACTCCGGTGACAATCTGACCGGCGAGGGCGCCGGGGACGACGAGGTCATCGTCGTGGACCTCGGCCGCATCCCCGCCGAGGCCACCGGCCTCGTCTTCACGGTCAATTCCTTCTCGGGCCAGAAGTTCAGCGAGGTCGCCAAGGCCTACTGCCGGCTCATCGACGCGGCGAGCGGCGAGGAGCTGGTCCGCTTCGACCTCACGGGCGCCGAGCCGCAGACCGGCGTGATGATGGCCAAGCTGATCAAGCAGTTCTCCGGCGAATGGGAGATGACGGCCATCGGAGAGTTTGTGAAGTCCCGCACAGTGCGGGGCATGGTCAAACCCGGCGCTCAGGTGCTCTGACGCAGGTGGGCGGGGCTGACCGCCCACCTGCGGAGCACCCGGGGTGATGCGTTCCACCCTTAATCCGGAGGTTGCTGTCAGTGCCCGCCCGTAGCCTTGACCCCATGTACAAGACACTCCCGACCGTGGGTCCCGCCCGCCCGTCCGCCTCCGAGGCGAACGAGGCGATCCGGCACCTGGTCGAGACCGGGGTGGACAGCGAGTGGCCTTCCGAGGCGTATGAATTCCTCCTCGGCGAATGGGCCGCGGGAAGCCGCGAGGAAGTCGGCTCCGCGGCCTGGTAGGCCACCGCCGCTCCCCCGGTCCCGGCCGAGCGGCCCCTGAACCGCCCCGTGCGGACCGCCTCACCGGCCGTCCGCACGGGGCGGTCGCGCGTCAGTGCTTGGTGCGCCGCCACGGCCCGGTGATGGCCAGCATGATGCCGGGCTCCTGGATGTTGGCGAAGAGGGTCTTCCCGTCCGGGGAGAAGCAGACGCCCGTGAACTCCGAGTACTCGGGCTCCGCCGCCGTCCCGATGTTCAGCTGGTTGCGCGCCAGCGGGTAGGTACGCCCCTCCTCCGTGGCCCCGAAGAGGTGCTGGAGGCCATTGCCGTCCTCCGCGATGATCAGGCCGCCGTACGGCGAGACCGTGATGTTGTCGGGGCCGTCGAAGGCGCCGTCCGCCGACGGATCGGCGTTCACCCCGAAGATCACCATCAGCCGGATCGTGCGCCGCTTCGCGTCGTAGAACCAGACCTGCCCGTCGTGCGCCGCGCCCGGGCTCTCCTCGCGGGCGTAGGAGGAGACGAAGTACGTCCCCCCGTCGGCCCACCACATGCCCTCCAGCTTCCGGGCCCGGGTCACCGCGCCCGCCGCGAACTGCTTGCGCACCGACAGCGTGCGCGCGTCCCGGTCGGTGACCTCCGCCCAGTCGACCCCGTACACGGTGCCGACCTTGGTGGCGCGCGAGAGGTCGTCCACGAACTGCCCGGCCTTGTCGAAGCACTTGGCCGCCGCCAGCACGCCCGCGTCGGGGGCGAGCGTACGCAGCTTGCCGCGCCCGTGCCGGAAGCCGTGCGGCGGGGTCCAGCGGTACAGCAGCCCGTTGGGCCCCGAGGCGTCCTCGGTCAGGTAGACGTGGCCGCTGCGGGGGTCGATCACGACGGCCTCGTGGGCGTACCGGCCGAAGGCCTTGATGGGCTGCGGGTCGCGGTTGGCCCGCCGGTCCGCGGGGTCGACCTCGAAGACGTAGCCGTGGTCCTTGGTCATGCCGTTCTTGCCGGCCAGGTCCTCGGTCTCCTCGCAGGTCAGCCAGGTGTCCCAGGGGGTGGCACCGCCCGCGCAGTTGGTCGACGTACCGGCGACTCCGACCCATTCGGCGACCTCGCCGCCGCGCCGGACCTCGACGACCGTGCAGCCGCCGGCCGCGGCGGGGTCGTAGACGAGACCCTCGGCCAGCGGCACGGGGTGGGCCCAGCCGGCCCGCTTGCCCTTCAGCTCGTGGTTGTTGACCAGGAGGGTGACCCCGCGGTGGCCCGCGAAGGCGGCCGTCCCGTCGTGGTTGGAGGGGGTGCTCTCGCCGGTGTCCAGCGTGGTGACCCCGCTGTGGGTGATCACGCGGTACGAGAACCCGGCCGGCAGGGCGAGCATCCCCGCCGGGTCCGGGACGAGCGGACCGTATCCGGGCTGTCCGGGGCGGCCGTGCCCGTCGTCGTGGCGGTCGGTGTCGTCGGCGGCGAGGGCTCCGGGGGCGGTGGCCAGGGCCCCGACCGTACCGGTGAGCGCGACGCCCGCTCCGGCGAGGACGGTGCGGGCGTTGAAGTCTCTGCGACTGAGCGGCATCGGTTCTCCTGGAGGGGGAGTAGGCATCGTGCGGGTCGGCGGGGCCAGAATCGCGCCCCCACGTGAACGGCGGCCGACTTCTCCGCCAAATGGAGTAGTCCCCTTGCCCGCCGCCGACCCGCCCGCTCCGCCGGGGAACGGCGCGTTACCCGGCCCCGATTGGCCGACACGTGCCCGCGAGCACCGCGCCCCCACCCACGACCGCCGCGTCAGCCGCGTCAGCCGCCCACGACCACCTCGTCACCGCCCACGACCGCCTCGTCACCACCCACGATCGCCACGCCCGCCGCGTCAGCCGCCGTCCGCGGGCCGCCTCGAACGCGCCTTGAAAGCCGCCTTGCGGGCCTCCTTCGCGGACTTGCGGTCCGGGTGCAGACGGCCCATCGCCTCCAGGACCTGCGCGGTGCACGGGTGCTCCACCCGCCACGCCGTGTCGAAGAAGCCGGTGTGGTGGGCCGTCAGGCCCGCCATCAGCTCGGGGAGTTCGTCGGACTCCGCGTCATCGGCGAGCTGCGCCGCGATCGTGTCGACCGTCAGCCAGAACACCATGTCCTCGGAGGGCGGCGGTACGTCGGTGGCGCCGTGCTCGGCGAGCCAGACCCGGGCGAGGCCGCCGAGCTCGCCGTCGTCCAGGACCGCCCGGACCACCGGCTCCGCGGCCGGTCCGGCCGGAGCGAGGGCCTGCTGGCAGCGCAGCCGCCGCAGCGGTCCGCCCGCGTCCGCGCCGCGCGCGGCGGCGAGCAGTTCGGCGACGGCTTCCGGCAGTTCGCGGCCGTCGATCCACTGCTCGATCTCGGCCTGCGCGGCGCCCTCGGGGTAGCCGGAGACGGCGTCGAGCAGCGCGTCCGCCCCCTTGTCGGCGAAGTCGCCGATGGCGGGCGCCTCGACCCCGGCCTCCCGCATGCGGGCGCGGATCCCGTACAGGCCGAGCGGGGTCAACCGGACCATGCCGTACCGGGAGACGTCCTCGTCGTCGAGGTCGCCGGACGCCGGGAGCAGTTCCTCGTCGTCCGCTTCGGCCATCAGCTCCTCGTCGACGGGCCGGAAGACGACCAGCCCGATCGGCTCCAGCTGCCGGAACTGGTCGTCCAGGCGCATCATCGCGTCCGAGACCTGCTCCAGCACCTCGTTCGTGGGCTCGGCCATGCCGTCGGGTACGACCATCGAAGCGGCCAGGACGGGCAGCGGCACCGGGGTGTCCGCGGCGCCGCCCTCGGCGACGGTGAGCAGATAGAGGTTGGCGAGCACCCCGTCGAGGAAGTCGGCTTCGCGCTGCGGGTTCCAGTCGAGCCGGGTGAAGTCGATCTCGCCGCCCGCGTCCAGGGCGTCGACGAGGTCGTCGAGGTCGGGCACCGCCGCGTCCGCGAGGACGGCGTCGAGCGCGGCCAGCCACAGGTCCAGTACGTCGCCGGGCGCGCCACCCGTCACCAGGGCCAGGTCCTCGCCGGGCCCGGCGACCCCGAAGGCTTCGGGTACGCCCTCCAGCGCGGCCGCGTCGGGGCCGTCCACGTCGTCCGCCGCGTCCGCCGCATCCGCCGCGTCCGCGCCGCCGGATCCGTCCCCGGCCTCCTCGGGCAGGAGGTCCTCGACATCGGTCACCTCGACGAGGCCGGTGTCCACCGCCACCCGCCAGGCCTCGCTCGCGTACGCCGCCCCGTCCGCGTCGTCCTCGAAGCCGAGCAGCCGCACCGCCTCGGGCAGCCGGTCGGCGAGGAGTTCGCCGCCGGAGCCGACCGGGGTGCCGGGGGTGGCCCAGCGGGCCAGGCGAACGGCGCGGGCGAACAGCGGCGCGGCGAGGGCGTCGCGCGCCAGTTCCGCGTCGGAATGCAGCCGGACCGGCGGCAACGTGGGGTGCGCCTCAGCGGACATGGGGTGGTTCTCCTCGCGTGAACTGTGTGACAGCGCCCACCAGCGTAGACGCACGGGGCCGGCTCTTTGGGGGTCATCGCCTTTGGTTCATCCCACAGTCAGCAGCCGTATTCCCTGGAGGCCTTGACAATGTCGCTGGCCACAAAGGAAATTGACGCGCGTAGATCTGTTCGGCGTCCCACCCGGATGCCGCGCGGTTCGCGTGCCCGCTCCGCTCAACCCCACCCACACACCGGAGTTCCTGCCCATGCGCTCCTCGCATCCCCGTTCTGCCGCCGTCGCGACCCTCGTGGCCACCGCTCTGGCCACCGGTCTGCTCGTCGGTTCCGCCGATGCCGCCGAAGGCGCCGCGGCCACCGACCCGATCCGCATCCACGACATCCAGGGCACCACCCGCATATCGCCGTTGAACGGCAAGGCGGTCACCGATGTCGCGGGCATCGTGACGGGCGTCCGCGGCTACGGCTCGCGCGGATTCTGGATCCAGGACCCCGACGCGGACGACGACGCGGCGACCAGCGAAGGCATCTTCGTCTTCACCAGCTCCGTGCCGACCGTCGCCGTCGGCGACGCGGTGAAGGTCTCGGGCACGGTCGGCGAGTACATCCCCGGTGGCGTGTCCTCCGGCAACCAGTCGCTCACGCAGATCACCAAGCCGGTCGTCACCGTGGTCTCCTCCGGCAACGCGCTGCCCGAGGCCGTCTCCATCAACGAGTACTCGGTCCCGGCCGCGTACGCCCCGGCGGGCGACCCGGCCGCGGCCGGCAGCATCAACGGGCTGACCCTGGACCCCTCGCGCTACGCGCTCGACTTCTACGAGTCGCTCGAGGGCATGAACGTCAAGATCGCCACCTCGCGCGTGGTCGGCGCCACCGACCCGCACGCGGAGCTGTGGGTCACGGTGAAGGGCTGGGAGAACACCCTCAAGCGCGGCGGCACGCTCTACGGTTCGTACGACTCCCAGAACACCGGCCGGCTCCAGATCCAGCAGCTCGCCCCGATCGCCACCCAGCCCTTCCCCGTGGCGAACGTCGGCGACAAGCTGACCGGACCCACCGAAGGTCCCCTGGACTTCAACCAGTTCGGCGGCTACACGCTGGTGGCCCGCACCCTCGGCAAGGTCACGGCGGGCACCCTCGCCCCCGAGAAGACCAAGCCCCAGGCCGCGGACCAGCTCGCGGTGGCGACGTACAACGTCGAGAACCTCGACCCGAGCGACCCGCAGACCAAGTTCGACAACCTGGCGAAGGCCGTCGTCGAGAACCTCGCCTCCCCCGACGTCGTGGCCCTGGAGGAGATCCAGGACGACAACGGCGCCAAGAACGACGGCACGGTCTCCGCCGAGCAGACTCTGACCAAGTTCACCGCGGCCATCACCGCCGCGGGCGGTCCGGCGTACCAGTGGCGCACGGTCAACCCGGAGAACAACAAGGACGGCGGCGAGCCCGGCGGCAACATCCGCCAGGTCTTCCTCTTCAACCCGCTGCGCGTCTCCTTCACCGACCGCGCCCCGGGCGACGCGTTCACCGCGACCACCGTGACCACGGGCGACAAGGGCCAGGCGGCCCTGACCCACTCCCCGGGCCGGATCGACCCGGCGAACCCGGCGTGGACCGACAGCCGCAAGCCGCTGGCCGGCGAGTTCGTGTTCCAGGGCAAGACGGTCTTCGTGATCGCCAACCACTTCGGCTCCAAGGGCGGCGACGAGGGCCTGACCTCGGTCCACCAGCCCCCGGTCCGCTCCTCCGAGGCCAAGCGGCTGCTCCAGGCGCAGGCCGTGAACGGCTTCGTCAAGAGCCTGCTGGCCACGCAGAAGGACGCGAAGGTCCTGGCGGTCGGTGACATCAACGACTTCGACTTCTCGGGGACCACGAACGCGCTGCGCGACGGCGGGGCGCTGTACCCGGCGATCCAGTCGCTGCCGAAGTCGGAGCGCTACTCGTACGTCTACCAGGGCAACGCCCAGGTGCTGGACCAGATCCTGACCAGCCCGGCGATCACCGGCTACACGTACGACAGCGTGCACATCAACGCTGAGTTCTCGGCGCAGAACAGCGACCACGACCCGCAGGTGCTGCGCTTCCGCCCGTAGCCCGCACCCCGTGATCCGCGGGGAGCCCGGCCGCCGTCCCGGCCGGGCTCCCCGCCGCGTGGGGGCGCGCGCCGGGGCCCTGAACGGGCCTCTTCCCCGCGCACATCGGGACCTTCGGCCCTGGCGTGATCCTGGCCACACCTCTACTCAATCCGCGATTTGTGGTGTTGAGTATCTCCACGCCCGATCTTGCGCCCCCGCTCCCCTTGGAGGACCGCGTGTTCCCCTCCATCTCCCTCGCCCAGGAAATCGGCCTCGCCGTCCTGCTCGTGGCCGGCTTCGTCTGGATCCTGGGTCTCGGCCACATGATGTTCGACAGCCGTTTCCACCACCCGGAGCCAGGCACCTTCGAGGGCCTCTCGGTGATCCCGGCCCAGCGCGATTCCAGTGCCCACCCCCTGGAGCGCGTCGAGCTGACCGAGGCGGAGCAGCAGGCCTTCGCGGGCCTGGTCCGCACGATCCCGCTGCACTGACACACACGCCTGACACACACGCGCGCGCCACACACGCGCCACACACGCGCCACACGACGAAGCCCGTCGGCCGGAGTCCGGCCGACGGGCTTCGTCGTGTGGTGGAGCGGGTGCGCGGTGGAGCGGGTGCGCGGAGCCTCAGTTGTGGCTGTGCAGGATCTCGTTCAGGCCGCCCCAGACCGCGTTGTTCGGGCGGGCCTCGACGGCGCCGGTGACCGAGTTGCGGCGGAAGAGGATGTTGTCGGCGCCGGAGAGCTCCAGGGCCTTGACGATCTGGCCGTCCGGGAGGGTGACGCGGGTGCCCGCGGTCACGTACAGGCCGGCCTCGACGACGCACTCGTCGCCCAGCGCGATGCCGACGCCCGCCTCGGCGCCGACCAGGGAGCGCTCGCCGATCGAGATGCGCTGCTTGCCGCCGCCCGAGAGGGTGCCCATCGTGGACGCGCCGCCGCCGATGTCGGAGCCGTCGCCGACCACGACGCCCGCGGAGATGCGGCCCTCGACCATGGAGGTGCCGAGGGTGCCCGCGTTGAAGTTGACGAAGCCCTCGTGCATGACGGTGGTGCCCTCGGCGAGGTGCGCGCCGAGGCGGACGCGGTCGGCGTCGGCGATGCGCACGCCCTTGGGGGCGACGTAGTCGGTCATGCGCGGGAACTTGTCGATCGACGTCACCTGGAGGTGCAGGCCCTCGGCGCGCGCGTTGAGGCGGACGGTCTCGATCTGGTCGACGGCGACCGGGCCCAGCGAGGTCCAGGCGACGTTGGCGAGCAGGCCGAAGAGGCCGTCCAGGTTCTGGCCGTGCGGCTGGACCAGGCGGTGGCTGAGCAGGTGCAGGCGCAGGTACGCGTCGTGCGCGTCCAGCGGCTTGTCCTCGAGGGAGGAGATCACGGTGCGGACGGCTACGACCTCGACGCCGCGGACCGCGTCCTGGCGGACCGCCTTCCGCGCCCCGTCGCCGAGCAGCTCGACGGCCTGCTCGGCGGTGAGGCGCTCGGTCCCGGCCGGGCCGGGCTCGGCGACCAGCTGGGGGGCGGGGAACCAGGTGTCGAGGACGGTGCCGTCGGCGGCGAGGGTGGCAAGTCCGGCGGCGACGGCGCCGGTGGTACGCGTAGCAGTCATGCCCGAAACCTAACCGGCGACGGCCCGCCGGAGCGAACCGGTCTCATGTGCCGGTCGCGGCGCGCGCCGCACGACCCGCCCCGAGCTGCGCGGACGCGTACAGGACGAGCGCCCCGGCGCCGCCCGCGAGCAGCGCGCACAGCGGCCACAGCAGCCCGGGCGCGGCGGCGTACAGGGCTCCGCCGAGGGGCGGCCCGAGCACGACTCCGCTGACCGAGACCCCGGCGTACAGGCTCTGGAACCGGCCGATGGCGTGCTCGGGGGCCTGGTCCGCGACGTAGGCGGTGGCGGTGGTCTTGTACAGGATCTCGCCGAGGCTGAGCAGCAGCATCATGGCGACCGCGCTCGCCACGCCGGCGCCCAGGAGCAGCATCGCGTACCCCGCCCCCACCAGCACCAGTCCGGCCCCGACGACGCGCAGCGGCGGGCGGGCGCGCAGGGCGAGCGCGGCGGGCAGTTCCAGCAGCAGGACGACGGCGCCGTTGAGGGCGATGGCGAAGCCGAAGACGCGGGCGCCCTGGCCGTGGTCGGCGAGGAAGACGGGGAAGGCGGAGTACTGCTGCCGGTAGACGAGGTCGACGATCAGGATCGCGCCGAGCAGGAGGAGGACGGCGGGCCGGGCGCGCAGCTCGGACCAGAGGCCGCCGCGGCCCGGACCCCCGTCCCGGACCGCGGCGGAGCGGGCGGCGCCGCGGGCCGGGACGACCCGGGCGGTCCAGAGGGCGAAGACGAGGGTGCCGATGCCGTCGCAGACGAAGAGCCAGTCGTACGAGATCCCGGTGGCGACCAGCGCTCCGAGCGGCGGGCCGATGGTGAAGCCGCCGTTGGAGGCGCTGCGCACGACGGCGTAGGCCTGGCGGCGGGAGCCTTCGGGGACGGTGACGGCGACCAGCGCGGAGTTGGCGGCGCGGACCACCCCGGAGGCGTACTGGGCCAGCGGCAGGGCGGCGAACAGCAGCGGGGTGGGCAGCAGCGGCAAGGTCATCAGGACGAGCCCGCCGAGGCCGGAGGCGCTCAGCAGCACCCGGCGGTGGCCGAAGCGGTCGCCGTACCAGCCGCCGGTGAAGTTCCCGGCGACCAGGCCGATGCCGCCGAGGCCGGTGGCCAGGCCGGCCTGGGTGACCGCGAGGCCGCGCGGGCCGGTCAGGTACAGGAAGACGAAGACGAAGGTGAAGCTGACCACGGCGTTGACGAACACCCCAGCCGCCAGCAGCCACACCACGCGTGGCACGTCCTTGAATCCCCGCAGCACGTCCGCCCCCGGTTCCGTTCCTGGTCCATCGAGTCAGTTCCTTTTGGGAACGGACTATGTCAGCATGACAGCCTCGGGTCAACGGACAAAGGAGTGCCCATGGCCCAGCGCACGCGGCTCGGCGACGCCGACTGCGCCATCTCCCAGGCCCTCGACGTCGTGGGCGACTGGTGGACGCTGCTGATCGTGCGCGACAGCGCGCGCGGCCTGCACCGCTTCGAGGAGTTGCAGCGCGAGCTGGGCATGTCCCGCAAGGTGCTGGCCGAGCGGCTGCGGCTGCTCGTCGAGGCGGGCGTGCTGACGCGCGAGCCGTACCAGGAACGCCCGGTCCGGCACGAATACCGGCTGACCCCGCGCGGGTGGGCGTTGCTGCCGGTGCTGGTGGCCCTGCAGGACTGGGGGGACACCTGGGTACTGGGAGGGGGAGAGATGACGGCGACCGCCGACGAGGCCTCGCGGGAGGCGGCGCGGGTGCACGCGCTGAAGGGCACGCGGCTGCCGGAGCTGGTGCTGCCGGACGCTTCCGGGGAGCTGCGCGACCCGGTCGCGGACAGCCCGTACACGGTCCTGTACTGCTTCCCCGGCGCCTACGCCCGGGCCGAGTCCTACCCGCCCGGCTGGGGCGGGATCCCGGGGGCCAGGGGGTGCACGCTGGAGTCCTGTACGTACCGCGACCAGCTGGCGGAGTTCACGGCGGCGGGAGCGACGGTGCACGGCGTCTCGACCCAGCGGCCGGACGAGCAGCGGGAGTTCGCGGAGGCGGAGGGGCTGCGGTTCCCGCTGCTGTCGGACGCGGGACTCTCGCTGGTGGCGGCGCTGCGGCTGCCGACGTTCCGGGCGGCGGGGGTGAGCCGGCTGAAGCGGCTGACCCTGGTGGTGGCGCGGGACCGCACGGTCCTCGAGGCGATCTACCCCGTCCCGGACATCGAGGCGGGCGTCGCCACCGCCCTGGCAGCGGTCCGCGCAACCCCCTGACCGGGCGGGGCCCGGCCCTCAAACGCCGGGCGGGCTGAAACTGGCCCCCGCCACCCCGCCGACGTTCGACGCGCCCGTGCGAGGCACGGGGTGCACCTCGGCAACACCGCGAACGCCCGCCGCAGGCTCACACGCCCCCGGCGGGCCCTCAAACGCCGGGCAGGCTGAATGTGCCGCCAGGCGAGCTGGAACCGTCCCCCGGGCAGGCTGAATGTGCCGCCAGGCGGCCCGGAACAGCCGAACCACCCCCAGCCCCGCCGGCGTTTGAGGCGCGCCCCGGCGACGCGCGGGACGCACCTCGGCGACCCCCGAACGCCTGCCGCAGGCTCACACACCCCCCGCGGGCCCTCAAACGCCGGGCAGGCTGAATGTGCCGCCGGGCGGGCTGGAACCGTCCCCCGGGCAGGCTGAATGTGCCGCCAGGCGGCCTGGAACAGCCGAGCCACCCCCAGCCCCGCCGGCGTTTGAGGCGCCCCCGGAGGGCAGGCGGCGGGCCGCGCCTCCCGGGGGCAGGACGCGGGACAGGATGTCGCGGGCGTACGGCTCGTCGTACGGGGCGCCCGTCAGGAGGACCTGAAGGCCGATGCCGTCCAGGACCGCCACCAGGGCCCGCGCCGTCACCGGATCCGTGCGGAGCGCGAGGGCGGAAGCCATCGCCTCCCCCCACTCCGCCGCCACGGGCCGCAGCGCGGGCCGACGAAGGGCGGCCAGGTACAGCTCGTACTCCAGCTCCACCCGCCCCCGGTCCGCCGCCAGCACCTCGCCGAGCAGCCGCGCCAGCGCGGCGGCCAGGTCGCCCGCCGGATCCGCCAGGGCGGGGCTGTCGGCGAGGGCCCGGGCGAAGCCCTCGTTGGCCTGGCGCAGGGCCGCGACCAGGAGTTCGTCCAGGGTCTTGAAGTGGTAGGTCGTCGAGCCGAGCGGTACGTCCGCCTCCGCGGCCACGCTGCGGTGCGTCAGCCCCGCGATCCCCTTGTCGCCCACGACCCGGATCGCCGCGTCGATGATCCGCTGCCGCCGCTCGGGGTCGTACCGGCGCACGCCCCCGGCGCCCCCGCCACCCGCACCACCGCCCGCACCACCACCGGCACCACCACCCGCACCCATCAGTGCGCCCCGCCCATGTTCAGCAGCACGACCCCGCCGATGACCAGGGCGATCCCGGCGATCTTCGCGGCGGTGGCCGGTTCGCCCATGAAGACCATGCCGATCGCGGCGATGGCGGCGGTGCCGACCCCGGCCCAGATCGCGTACGCCGTACCGACCGACATGGTCTTCAGCGTCTGCGCGAGCAGGCTGAAGGCGATGACATAGCCGAGCAGGGTCCCGAGCGAGGGCCAGAGCCGGGTGAAGCCCTCGCTGAACTTCATGGCGGTGGTCCCGGCCACCTCGGCGGCTATGGCGGCGGCGAGCAGTACGTATGGCATGCGTACAAGGGTACACATCGTTATGTACCCCCGTACACACCAACCAGCCGGCCGACTAGCCGACCGTGAACCAGCCCGAGCGCGACTTCTTCCACTCCGCGTGCGTCAGGTCCTTGGCCTCGACGCCGTCCCCGTACAGGTCCGCCGACCCGCAGTCGGTGATCAGCTGCACCCGGGCCCCCGGCACGCTCAGGTCCGGTACGTCGACGATGGCCTCCCAGCCGCCCGCGTCGCTGGTGGGCAGGTCGGCCCGCTTCACCGGGGCGTGCCCGGCCACCCCGTCCCACGAGTAGAGGGCGTAGGGGTCGGTGTTGTCGTCGGCCGCCCAGGAGCCCGCCAGGATCAGGTACTGGTCCGCCGCGTTCTTGCGGATGTCACGGATCGAGAGCCCGCCGAGATCCAGCTCGATGCCCGCGCCGAAGGCGGCCTTGGCCCCGCTCGCGAGCACCTGATCGAAGTTGGTCACCGGCACGATCAGCGCCTTGCCACCCGGCACCACGGGCGCCAGCGGCGCGCGGAAGCCGATGTAGGCCGTCGTCGTGGAGCCGGGCGCGAACTCCAGCCCCTCCACGTTGAACCCGTCGATCTGCTTGGGCGCCTCACCGGCGGCGGTGCCCGCCGCGAAGCCGTAGCGGTTCCCGTTCGCCGTGTCCCAGGCCACCAGGTCGTCGCGGAGCTTCGTGTACGAACGTCCGTACGCCAGCTGCGTCGTGGTCCCGGATCCGCTCACCGTGGTGGTGAACACCGTGTTCCGGGGGGCCTTGTACTCGCCGTCCTTGTTGTTGCCGAGCGAGCCGGTCCAGTAGATGGTGTTGCCGATGCGCGTCGCGCCCTCGATGTCCACCTCCTTGGTGACCCCGAGCTGCGAGCTGAAGTCCCAGGTCTTGACGGGCGCCCCGGAGCGGGAACGGTCGTACAGCCGCAGCACGTTGGACTCGTCGTCCGCGACGACGGTGTAGCCGCCGCCGACGTCCACGGCCGCCGAGGCGTCCGAGGATCCGGTGAGGTAGCGGGCGTCGGCCGGGTTCTGCACGGCCGCAGAGGCGGCGTAGTACAGGGTCTTGGTGGCGCTCTTGCCGCCCAGCCCGGTCACCTTGACGGTGAGGTTGGTGTAGCCGCGGCCGCGGGCGGTGACGGCGAGCTGCCGTACCGCTCCGGTCCCGGTCACCGTCACGTCACCGGTCCCGGCCACCGAGGACTTGCTCGACGCGGACGCGCTGACGGTGAGGGCCGACACGTCGGCCCCGCTCTGGGCGACGGTGACGTTGACGAGGGGGTCGCCGACCCCGCCGACGGCCCCGGAGAGGTACCCGGCGGACAGCGCGATGGTCGGCGTGCCGTACGTCACCGCCTGCGCGGGCGTGTTCATCAGGCCGGCCAGCATCAGCGCGGCGATTCCTGCGGTACCCAGCTGCTTCTTCATCGGTGTCCCCCACGGACGGAACGGAGCGTGAACCATGCGGACCGGGACTTCTTCCACTCGGGGTGGCCGAGGTCCTTGGCCTCGGTGCCGTCGCCGTACAGGTCGGCGGAGCCGCTGTCGGTGATCAGCTGGACGCGGGCGCCGGGCGCCCGTAGGTCGGGTACGGCGACCACCGCTTCCCAGCCGCCGGGGTCGGCGGTCGGCAGGTCCGCGCGCTTCTTCGGCGCGTGGCCGGGGACGCCGTCCCACGAGTAGAGGGCGTAGGGATCGGTGTTGTCGTCGGCGGCCCAGGAGCCCGCCAGGATCAGGTACTGGTCCGCCGCGTTCTTGCGGAGGTCACGGATCGAGAGCCCGCCGAGGTCCAGCTCGATGGCCGGACCGAAGGCGGCCTCGGCCCCCTTCGCCACCACCTGGTCGATGTTCGTGACGGGCACGATCAGCGCCTTGCCGCCGGGGACGGCGGGCGCGAGCGGCGCGCGGAAGCCCAGGTAGGCCGTGGTCGTGGAGCCGGGCGCGAACTCCAGCCCCTCCACGTTGAACCCGTCGATCCGCTTCGGGACCTGCCCTGCGGCGGTGCCGGCGGCGAAGCCGTAGCGGTTGCCGTGGGCGGTGTCCCAGGCGATCAGGTCCTCGCGCAGGCCCTTGTAGGCGGCGGTGAAGGTGACCTCGGTGGCGGCGCCGGAGCCGCTGATCCTCGTGGTGAAGACCGTGTTCCGCTCCGCCTTGTACTTGCCGTCCTTGTTGTTGCCGAGCGAGCCGGTCCAGTAGACGGTGTCGCCGACCCGGGCGCCGGCCTCGATGTCGACTTCCTTCTTCACCCCGAGGGCGGCGCCGAGGTCCCAGGTCTTGACCGGCGCGCCGGAGCGGGAACGGTCGTACAGCCTCAGCACGTTGGACTCGTCGTCGGCCACCAGCGCGTACCCGCCGCCCGCGTCCACGGCCGCCGAGGCGTCCGAGGAGCCGGTCAGGTAGCGCGTGCCCGCGGCCGGGGTGCTCACGCGCGCCGAAGCGGCGTAGCCGAGGGTGGCGGTGGCCTTCTTGCCGCCCCGGCCGGTGACCTCGACGGTGAGGTCGGTGTACCCCTGCGCGCGCGGGTGCACGGTCAGCTCGCGGCCGCCCCGCGTCCGCTCGATCCGTACGTCGCCCACGCGCGCGACCGCCGGGTTGCTGGAGGCGGTGACGGTGACCTTGAGGAGGGCTCCCGGAGCCCCGGCCTGCGTCACGGCCACACCGACCCCGGGGTCGCCGACCGCGCCGACGGCACCCGACAGGTACCCGGCGGAGAGCGTGATGGCCGGCGCGGGCCCGGCGGTCAGCGCCCCGGCCGCGAACGCGGGCCCGGTGAGCCCGGCGACGAGCAGGGCCGCGGCCCCGGCGGCTCCCACGGCACCCGCACGGCGTACCGGTGAAGGACGAACGGTCACAGATGGTCCTCTCGACTGCTGCGTCACGATGTGACGGCCGTCGAGAAGATTCGGCCACCCTGGCCAACTCCCGGTGCACGGAACTCATCCGTACGGAGAACTCGGGGAACGCAGAGCTCCGGTAACGGACAGGGCCCCCGGCACGATGTGCCGGGGGCCCTGTCCACGCGCTCCGCGATCAGGCGGTCAGGCTGGGATCAGACGTTGAAGCCGAGCGCGCGCAGCTGCTCGCGACCGTCGTCCGTGATCTTGTCCGGGCCCCACGGCGGCATCCACACCCAGTTGATGCGCAGCTCGTTGACGATGCCCTCCGTCGCCGACTTCGCCTGGTCCTCGATCACGTCGGTCAGCGGGCAGGCCGCGGACGTCAGCGTCATGTCGAGGGTGGCGATGTTCGCGTCGTCGACGTGGATGCCGTAGATCAGGCCCAGGTTGACGACGTCGATGCCCAGCTCGGGGTCGACCACGTCGTAGAGGGCCTCGCGGACCTCTTCCTCGCTGGCCGGCTTCATCGACGCCTCGGGCGTCGCGTTCTCGGTCATGCCGTCTTCCTCTCCGCGTCGCCCAGAGCCTGGGCGGTCGCGTCCTTCCACGCCATCCAGCTCAGCAGAGCACATTTGACCCGCGCGGGAAACTTGGCGACACCGGCGAACGCGACCGCGTCCTCCAGCACCTCTTCCATGGCCTCGTCGGGCTCGATCTTGCCCTTCGACTGCATCAGCTCCAGGAAGGTCTCCTGGATCCGGCGCGCGTCGGCGAGGTCCTTGCCGACCAGCAGCTCGTTCAGTACGGACGCGCTGGCCTGGCTGATGGAGCAGCCCTGGCCCTCGTAGGAGACGTCGGTGAGCGTCTCGCCGTCGTACTTCACGCGCAGCGTGATCTCGTCACCGCACGTCGGATTGACGTGGTGCACCTCGGCGTCGCCGTCGCGCAGGCCGCGCCCGTGCGGGTGCTTGTAGTGGTCCAGGATCAGTTCCTGGTACATCGAATCCAGCTTCACTGCGTCCCTCGTCGCCTTCGTCGCCCTCGTCGTTATCCGAAGAAGTTCCGTACGTGCTCCAGCCCGTCGATCAGCGCGTCGACCTCGGCCGGAGAGGAGTACAGGTAGAACGACGCTCGCGTCGTCGCGGGAATTCCGTAGCGCAGGCAGACGGGGCGCGCGCAGTGGTGTCCCACGCGGACCGCGATGCCCTGCTCGTCCAGGACCTGGCCGACGTCGTGCGGGTGGATGTCGCCCAGCACGAAGGAGATCGCGGCGCCGCGGTCCTCGGCCGTGGTGGGGCCGATGATCCGCAGGTCGGGGACCTCGAGCAGGCGCTTGACCGCGTACTCGGTGATCGCGTGCTCGTGCGCGGCGATCTTGTCCATGCCGATCGCGGTCAGGTAGTCCACGGCCGCGCCGAGGCCGACGGCCTGGGCGATCGGGGGCGTACCGGCCTCGAACTTGTGCGGCGCGGGGGCGTAGGTCGAGGCGTGCATCGACACGGTCTCGATCATCTCGCCGCCACCGAGGAACGGGGGCAGGTCCTCCAGCAGCTCCTGGCGTCCCCACAGGACGCCGATGCCGGTCGGGCCGCACATCTTGTGGCCGGTGAAGGCCACGAAGTCGGCGCCGAGCGCCTGTACGTCGAGCGGCATGTGCGGAGCGGCCTGCGAGGCGTCGATCAGCACCAGCGCGCCGACGTCCTGGGCGCGCCGGACGATCGCCTCGACCGGGTTGACCGTGCCCATGATGTTGGAGACCAGCGTGAAGGAGACGATCTTCGTCTTCTCCGTGATGACCTCTTCGATGTTGGACAGGTCGAGGCGGCCGTTGTCGGTGAGGCCGAACCACTTCAGCTTCGCGCCGGTGCGCTGCGAGAGCAGCTGCCACGGCACGATGTTGGAGTGGTGCTCCATCTCCGTGATGGCGATCTCGGTCTCGCGGTCGACCCGGTAGGGCTCGTCCGCCCAGCCGAGCATGTTCGCGACCAGGTTGAGCGACTCCGAGGCGTTCTTGGTGAAGATCACCTCGTCGCGGCTCGGTGCGTTGATGAAGGCGGCGACCTTGTCGCGGGCGCCCTCGTACAGCGCCGTGGCCTCCTCGGCGAGCACGTGCACGCCGCGGTGGACGTTGGCGTTGTGCTGCTCGTAGTACTCGTTCAGCGCGTCGAGCACCTGGCGCGGCTTCTGCGAAGTCGCCGCGTTGTCCAGGTAAACGATCTTCTTCCCGTCGTGGACCACACGATCCAGCAGGGGGAAGTCCTTGCGGATCGCCTCGATGTCGAGGAGGCCAGGCAGCTGTGTCACGCGGTCGCGCCACCCTTCGTGCTGTACGCCTCGTAGCCTTCGGCCTCCAGCTTGTCGGCGAGCTCGGCGCCGCCGGACTCGACGATGCGGCCCTCGGAGAAGACGTGGACGAAGTCGGGCTTGATGTAGCGGAGGATCCGCGTGTAGTGCGTGATCAGCAGCGTGCCGACCTCGCCGGTCTCGCGGACGCGGTTGACGCCCTCGGAGACCTGGCGCAGGGCGTCGACGTCGAGGCCGGAGTCGGTCTCGTCGAGGATCGCGATCTTCGGCTTGAGGAGCTCCAGCTGGAGGATCTCGTGGCGCTTCTTCTCACCGCCGGAGAAGCCCTCGTTGACGTTGCGCTCGGCGAAGGCCGGGTCCATCTGGAGCTGCTCCATCGCGGACTTGACCTCCTTCACCCAGGTGCGCAGCTTGGGGGCCTCGCCGCGGATCGCCGTGGCCGACGTGCGCAGGAAGTTGGAGACGGAGACGCCGGGGACCTCGACCGGGTACTGCATGGCGAGGAAGACGCCCGCGCGGGCGCGCTCGTCGACGGACATCTCCAGGACGTCTTCGCCGTCGAGGGTCACGGTGCCACCGGTGATGGTGTACTTCGGGTGACCGGCGAGCGAGTACGCGAGGGTGGACTTGCCGGAGCCGTTCGGACCCATGATGGCGTGCGTCTCACCCTGCTTGACGGTGAGGTCGACGCCCTTGAGGATCTCGCGGGCGCCGTTCTCGGCCTCGACGGAGACGTGCAGGTCGTGGATTTCAAGCGTTGCCATGGATACCTCAGGACTCCTGGGTGAGGGAGACGAGCACGTCGTCCCCTTCGATCTTGACGGGGTATACGGGTACGGGGCGCGTCGCCGGAAGGCCGGACGGCTTGCCGGTCCGCAGGTCGAACGCCGAGCCGTGCAGCCAGCACTCGATCATGCAGTCGTCGACCTCACCCTCCGAGAGGGAGACGTTCGCGTGCGAGCAGATGTCGTTGATCGCGAACACCTCGCCCTCGGTGAGGACGACGGACACCGGCGTGCCGTCGAGTTCCACCCGCTTGGGGGTGTCCTTCTCCAGCTCGCTCAGCGCACAGGCCTTGACGTACGTCATCAGACGGACGCCTGCAGCTCGGTGTCGATCTTCGCCAGCAGGCGCTCCTCGATGTCGTCGACACCGATCTGCTGGACCAGCTCCGCGAAGAAGCCGCGCACGACCAGGCGGCGCGCCTCGTCGGCGGGGATGCCGCGGGACTGGAGGTAGAACAGCTGCTCGTCGTCGAAGCGGCCGGTCGCGGAAGCGTGGCCGGCGCCGACGATCTCGCCGGTCTCGATCTCCAGGTTCGGCACCGAGTCGACCCGCGCGCCGTCCGTGAGGACGAGGTTGCGGTTCATCTCGTAGGTGTCGGTGCCTTCGGCGGTCTTCTCGATGAGGACGTCGCCGATCCAGACCGCGTGCGCGTCCTGGCCCTGCAGCGCGCCCTTGTAGACCACGTGCGACTTGCAGTGCGGGGCGCCGTGGTCGACGAGGAGGCGGTGCTCCTGGTGCTGGCCCTTGTCGGTGAAGTACAGGCCGAGCAGCTCGGCCTCGCCGCCGGGACCGGCGTAGTTCACGCGGGGGTGCAGCCGGACGAGGTCGCCGCCGAAGGTGATCACGATCGACTTGAAGTTCGCGTCACGGCCGACCAGCGCGTTGTGCTGGGAGCAGTGGACGGCGGTGTCGTCCCAGTCCTGGACCGAGACCACGGTGAGCTTGGCGCCGTCGCCGACCAGGAAGTCGACGTTGGCGGCGCGCACGCCGTCACCGGTGTGGTCGATGACGATGATCGCCTCGGCGAAGGCCTGCACGTCGAAGACCGTGTGGCCGAAGGTGGTGCCGCCCTCGCCGTGGAGGGAGACGCGCACCGGCTCGGTGAGCACCTGCTCCTTGGGCACGGTGACGACCGTGGCCTTGGCGAACGAGGAGAACGCCTGGGCCGCCACGCGGTCGACCGGGGTACCGGCCTTGCCGACGCGCGCGTCGTCACGGTCCACCGACTCGATCGTCACGCCCTCGGGCGCGTCGATCTGGGCCTTCATGGTGCCGTTGGCGACCGCGGTGCCGTCGTGGAGACCGCGCAGGCGGGCCAGCGGGGTGAAGCGCCACTCTTCCTCACGGCCGTGGGGCACGGGGAAGTCCGCCACGTCGAAGGACGGGGGCGCGCTCATCCGGGTGGCGACGGTGGACTCGGCGGCCACCGCGATCGCGCCGGCGGTGGTCGAACCAGCCGGAATGTTCTGAGCCTCTGCCATGGCTGTCGTCTTGCTCTCTTCCTGCGTCGTGCGTCAAAAAGGGATCCGCGCTGCGGAGTGGGGCGGCGGTCGGACTAACCGACCGAGCCCTCCATCTGCAGCTCGATCAGCCGGTTCAGCTCCAGCGCGTACTCCATCGGCAGCTCGCGCGCGATCGGCTCGACGAAGCCGCGCACGATCATGGCCATGGCCTCGAACTCGGTCAGACCGCGGCTCATCAGGTAGAAGAGCTGGTCGTCGGAGACCTTGGAGACGGTGGCCTCGTGGCCCATGGAGACGTCGTCCTCGCGGACGTCCACGTACGGGTACGTGTCCGAGCGGGAGATCGTGTCGACCAGCAGGGCGTCACACAGCACGTTGCTCTTGGAGCCGTGCGCACCCTCGCCGATCTCGACCAGACCGCGGTACGAGGTGCGGCCACCGCCACGCGCCACCGACTTGGAGACGATGTTCGAGGAGGTGTTCGGCGCCATGTGGACCATCTTGGAACCAGCGTCCTGGTGCTGGCCCTCGCCCGCGAAGGCGATGGACAGGGTCTCGCCCTTGGCGTGCTCGCCCATCAGGTAGACCGCCGGGTACTTCATGGTGACCTTGGAACCGATGTTGCCGTCGATCCACTCCATGGTCGCGCCCTCGTACGCCACGGCGCGCTTGGTGACCAGGTTGTAGACGTTGTTCGACCAGTTCTGGATCGTCGTGTAGCGGCAGCGGCCGCCCTTCTTCACGATGATCTCGACGACGGCGCTGTGCAGCGAGTCCGAGGAGTAGATCGGAGCGGTGCAGCCCTCGACGTAGTGGACGTAGGCGTCCTCGTCGACGATGATCAGCGTCCGCTCGAACTGGCCCATGTTCTCCGTGTTGATGCGGAAGTAGGCCTGGAGCGGGATGTCGACCTTGACGCCCTTGGGGACGTAGATGAACGAGCCGCCCGACCACACGGCGGTGTTCAGCGAGGCGAACTTGTTGTCACCGACCGGGATGACCGTGCCGAAGTACTCCTGGAAGAGCTCCGGGTGCTCCTTGAGCGCGGTGTCCGTGTCGAGGAAGATCACGCCCTGCTCCTCCAGGTCCTCACGGATCTGGTGGTAGACGACCTCGGACTCGTACTGGGCCGCGACACCGGCGACGAGGCGCTGCTTCTCCGCCTCCGGGATGCCGAGCTTGTCGTACGTGTTCTTGATGTCCTCGGGCAGGTCCTCCCACGAAGCGGCCTGCTTCTCGGTGGAACGCACGAAGTACTTGATGTTGTCGAAGTCGATGCCGGAGAGGTCGGAGCCCCAGTTCGGCATGGGCTTCTTGTCGAAGAGCTTGAGGCCCTTGAGGCGGAGCTTCAGCATCCACTCGGGCTCGGACTTCTTCCCCGAGATGTCGCGGACGACCTCTTCGGACAGGCCTCGCTTGGCAGCCGCGCCGGCCGCGTCGGAGTCGGCCCAGCCGTATTCGTAGGTGCCCAGGCCATCCAGCTCAGGGTGAGCAATCTCCGTGGTCATGCGGGGTTCCTCCCGGCGGTGCGTACAGAAGCTGATGCTGATGAATCGGTGTGTGGGGCGCGTGCGGCGGGTCCGGCGCTTCGTGGAATGAAGGTCGTGCACACCCCGTCGCCGTGGGCGATGGTGGCGAGCCGCTGCACGTGCGTCCCGAGCAGACGGGAGAAGACCTCGGTCTCCGCCTCGCACAGCTGCGGGAACTGCTCGGCCACGTGGGCGACCGGGCAGTGGTGCTGGCAGAGCTGCTCACCACTGTGCGGTCCCGGTGCGCTCTTCGCCGTAGCAGCGTACCCGTCCGCGGTCAACGCCCTGGCAAGAGCCTCGGTGCGGTCCGCGGGGTCCGCCGCGTCCACGGCGGCGCGGTACGCCACCGCCTGCGCCTCCAGCCTCGCCTTGGCGAAGGCGGCGACCGCCGCCTCGCCCCGCTCCCCGCCGCCGGCGGACTGCGCGATCCAGCGCAGGGCCTCGGTGGCGAGGGCGTCGTAGGACTGGTCGAAGGCGTCGCGCCCGCAGTCGGTGAGTGCGAAGACCTTGGCGGGCCTGCCCCGGGTCCGGGCGCCGTACACCCGCTGCTCCCGGGAGGCGACCACGTCGTCGGCGACGAGCGCGTCGAGGTGGCGCCTGACGGCGGCCTGGGTCAGGCCGAGCCGCTGGGCCAGGTCGGCGACGGTCGACGGACCGTGGTCCAGGATCGACCGCGCGACCCGGTTGCGGGTTGACCGCTCTCCGGTCGCGAGTTCCCCCTGGGGGGACTCGGTCATCCGTTCGCCGTATTTCACAACGCCATTGTTGCGTAAATACCCGCGGGGCGACAAGCCGTGATGGAGGCCACGCCTGGTGGCCTCCATCACTAAGGGTTACCTTATTTATCGACGCAGCGTGACCCGAACCAACCGGACGCAATGATTCCGCGCTCACGCGGGGCCCGCCGGTGAACCAGTACACGGCTCCCACCAGCAGTCCTCCGCCCACGATGTTTCCAGGCACGGTGAACATCAGATTCCGGAAAGGGTCACCGAATCCGGCCCGGCCGTCCAGGATCGCCAGGCTGAATACGCCTCGCTGCTCCATTCGGTGGCAAAAAGTCACGAAAGGACGGCCCCGTGGCCTTCGAGACCCGGGACCAAGGACCCCCTCCGCGCCTCCGTAGACTCACCCGCATGAGCAACGACCCCGCCGTGGAGATCCGCGGACTGGTGAAGCGGTACGGCCCGAAAACCGCGGTGGACGGCCTCGACCTCACCGTCCCGAGCGCCTCGGTGACCGCCGTCCTGGGTCCCAACGGCGCGGGCAAGACGACCACGGTGGAAATCTGCGAGGGCTACCACCGCCCCGACGCCGGATCCGTCCGCGTCCTCGGCCTGGACCCGGTCGCCGACGCCCCGGCGCTGCGCCCGCGGATCGGCGTGATGCTCCAGTCCGGCGGGGTCTACTCCGGCGCCCGCGCCGTCGAGATGCTGCGCCACATGGCCTCGCTGTACGCCGACCCTCTCGACGTGGGGATGCTGGTGGAGCGGCTCGGGCTCGGCGACTGCGGCCGCACCGCCTACCGCCGCCTCTCCGGCGGCCAGCAGCAGCGGCTGTCCCTCGCCATGGCCGTCGTGGGCCGCCCCGAGCTGGTCTTCCTGGACGAGCCGACCGCCGGCCTGGACCCCCAGGCCCGCCGCGCGACCTGGGACCTCGTACGGGAACTGCGCGCCGACGGGGTCACCGTCGTGCTCACCACCCACCACATGGACGAGGCCGAGCAGCTCGCCGACGAGGTCGCCATCGTCGACGCGGGCCGCGTCATCGTGCACGGCAGCCCCGAGCGGCTGTGCCGCGGCGGCGCCGAGAACACCCTGCGCTTCACCGGACGCCCCGCCCTCGACCTCGCCTCCCTGCTCAAGGCGCTGCCCGACGGCACCCAGGCCGCCGAGACCAGCTCCGGCGTCTACCGCCTGACCGGCGACATCGATCCGCGGCTCCTGGCCACGGTCACCTCCTGGTGCGCCCAGCACGGGGTCATGCCGAGCAGCCTCACGGTCGAGCGCCACACCCTCGAAGACGTCTTTTTGGAACTCACGGGCAAGGAGCTGCGCGCATGAGCGCCGGTACGTTCACCCCGGGACCGGGGGCCGCGCCCGTATCCCGCATGATCTTCGCGCAGACCGCGCTGGAGACCCGGATGCTGCTGCGCAACGGCGAGCAGCTGCTGCTGACCGTGATCATCCCGGCGCTGCTGCTCGTGCTGTTCTCGGCCGTCGACATCGTCGACACCGGCGCCGACCGGTCCGTGGACTTCCTCGCCCCCGGCGTGCTGGCCCTCGCCGTGCTGTCCACCGCCTTCACCGGCCAGGCCATCGCCACCGGTTTCGACCGCCGCTACGGGGTCCTCAAGCGGCTCGGGGCCTCCCCGCTGCCGCGCCGGGCGCTGCTGGCCGCCAAGACGCTCTCGGTCCTGGTCACCGAGGTGCTCCAGGTCGCCCTCCTGTCCGTGATCGCGCTCGGGCTCGGCTGGTCCCCGCAGGGGAACCCGCTGTCGGTCGCCGCGCTGCTCCTGCTCGGCACCGCCGCCTTCTCCGGGCTCGGGCTGCTGATGGCGGGCACCCTCAAGGCCGAGGTGACCCTGGCCGCCGCCAACCTGGTGTTCCTGCTGCTCCTGGTCGGCGGCGGGGTGATCGTGCCGATGGAGAAGTTCCCGGAGGCGGTGCGCTCCGCCCTGGAGCTGCTGCCGATCACCGCCCTGTCCGACGGGCTGCGCGAGGTGCTCCAGCGGGGTGGCGGGATGCCGTGGGGCGACGCGGCCGTGCTGGCCGTCTGGTCGGCGCTGGGCCTGGGCGCCGCGGCGCGCTTCTTCCGCTGGGAGTAGCCGCCGGGGCGGGTTCCGGGGCCATCCGGGAGTGACCGGTTCCGTATTGCGCCGGGAGAGAAGAGCTTCCCCCCGCCACGGCCTTCCCGCGAGGATGGACGCCTCCACACGACACGAAGCCGGGGGGCGGGCATGGCGCAGCGAGAGGCCGCACTGCGGCTGGACGAACAGTGGGCGCGGATCCGGTCGGGCGAGGCGCACGCGGAGCCCGGGGAGCGCGAGCGGATCCTGGGCGAGCTGATCGCCGCGCTGCGCGAGCCCGCCCGCGGCGACCCCGAGTGCGCGGCCCGGCTCGGCCTGCGCCTCGGCGACCTGGCGGCCCGCCGCTTCGCGGACGGGGACCGCGCCGGGGCGCTGTCCGCCCTGGAGGAGGGGCTGCACCACGCGCAGCAGGCCGCCGGTCACTCCCCCGAGTACGCCCGCTGGTACGCCCGCGGCCTGATCAACCAGGGTGTCTGGCTGGCCTGGCCGCTGAGCGACGCGGACCGGCTGCCCCGGCACCCGCTGGGCGCGGCCGCCGAGGAGGGCCCGAGCCCGATGGAGCGGGCGGCCGGTGAGCGGGCCCTGGACGTGACCCGCGGCGCCGTGGACGTCCTGGCGGGGCTGGATCCGCACGATCCGGTCAACCAGCGCGGTCTGGCCCAGGCCAAGGTGTTCCTCGGGGACCGGCTCGCCGAGCTGGGGCTGGCCGAGGACGCGGTGGCGTGGGCGGTGGACGCCGAGCGGGACTTCCGCCGGCTGCTCCAGGTGAGCCCGGGGCCGGAGGAGGTCCAGGAGGCCGAGGACGCCCTGGAGCACATCGCGCGCCAGCTGGAACTGCGGCTGCGCTTCCTCGACTTCGAGTCCCTGGTGGGGTTGCGCGCGGACGGGCTGCTGCCCGAACGGCTGCTCCCCCAGGCCGTGCTGGCCGCCCGGATCCAGGGCGTCGAGCCGGACCGGATCGCGGCCGGGCTGCGGCTGGACGGCGACCGCGTGGCCGAGACGCTGGCCGCCCTCCCCTGGCTCGCGGTGTGGCGGTTCGACGTGCGTGGTCCTGACGGGCTGTGGAACGTACAGGGGCATCCCTGGCACAGCAGTGCAGAAGTGACGAATAGGACGGCGGAGGAGGTGGCGGCCGAACTCTTCCGCGGCTTCACCGAGTCCCCGGACTACCCCGGCCCCGGCGCGCATTGGCGGATCCGGGTGTGGTGGCAGGAGGAAGGGGACCCGGCGGGCGCCCGGTTCCGGCTCATGATCGCCCCGGAATCCCCAAGTGACGCGCCTGACACACCTGACGGGGGCCCCTCGTGAAACTTTGCACAAGGCGCGGCCTACGATAGGGGGCGTGTTCTCCCCCCTCGCTTATATCGCCAGCCGCTGGACGCCGTCACCGCGCATCGTCCAGCGGGCCGCGCTCGCCGCACTCGTGATGAGTGTGGTCATCGTCGTCACCGGCGGGGCGGTCCGCCTGACCGGCTCCGGGCTGGGCTGCGACACCTGGCCCAAGTGCACGGACGACAGCCTGTTTGCGACGCCCGCCCAGGGCTTCCACGGTGCCATCGAGTTCAGCAACCGCATGCTGACGTACGTCCTGTGCGCGGCCGTCGGCTGGGGCATCGTCGCGGCCCGCTCGGCCAAGCCGTGGCGCCGGTCGCTGACGAAGCTCGGGTGGGCGCAGTTCGTCATCGTGATGGGGAACGCCGTACTCGGCGGCATCACCGTGATGACGGGCCTGAACCCCTACAGCGTGGCGGGCCACTTCCTGCTCGCCACCTCGCTGATCACCGTCACGACGATCACCTGGCAGCGCACCCGCGAGGGTGACACGGCGCCGCGGCCGCGCGTTCCCGCGCCGGTGCGCAAGCTCTCGTGGGCGATGCTCGCGGCCACCCTGGTGCTGATCGCGGCGGGCACGGTGGTCACCGGTACCGGTCCGCACGCGGGAGACAGCAGCGATATCAAGCGGATGCCGTTCGACTGGACGGCCACCGCCCACGTGCACGCCGTCACCGCCTGGCTGGTGTGTGCGCTGGCCGTCGCGATGTGGCTGGTGCTGCGGGTGGTGGACGCCCCGGACGACACGCGGGCGCGCGCCCGCGACCTGCTGATCGTGCTGCTCGCCCAGGGCGGCATCGGCTACGTCCAGTTCTTCACCAAGGTGCCGGAGGCGCTGGTCGCCGCCCACATGCTCGGCTCCTGCCTGGTGTGGATCGCCGTCCTGCGGGTGGCGCTGAGCCTGCGCGAACGGCCCGGGCAGCGGGCGGAGATCCCGGCCCAGTCCGACCCGGCGCTCTCGGCCTCGGTCTAGGTCGTCTCTTTCCCCTGAGGACGGTCCAGCTGGTAGACGCGGCGGGCGTTGCCCGCCGCGAGCAGGGCCGCCACCCGCTCCGCGTCCCGCCAGGACCAGGCGCCGTCGGCGACCCAGCCGCCGAGCACCCGGTCCAGGGCCTGCCGGAACACCCTGGCCGCGACGACGTGCAGTTCGGGCAGATCGCGGCCGCCGCTGGAAAACAGCAGCTTGCCGAAGGGCGCCAGCTCCAGCAGCTCCGCGAGCACCCCGTCGGCGCGCGCGCCGGTGCGGGCGAGGGCCGGGCCGAGGTCGGCGTACACGTGCGGGAACGCGGCCGCGAGGTGGGCGGCGTGCCGGTGGTACGGGTATCCGTGCAGCAGGACCAGATCGGTGCCCAGGCCGGCCGTGGCCCGTACGAAGTCCGTCAGCAGGGCCGGGTCGCCCCGGTCGAGGCGCTCGCGCGGATCCCCGGCGCCCGCGTGCAGCTGGAGCGGCAGCCCCGACCCGACCGCGCTCCACAGCAGGTGGCGCACGAGTACGGGATCCCGCACCGCCCCGCCCTTGACCCGCCGGGCCAGCCACCGCTGCGCCGCCGCGCGCACCTCGTCGGGGCCGGGGGGCTCGGGCGCGAACGCGAGGGCCGTGCCGTAGCCCGTGCCGGTGCGGGCGGTGAAGGCCACGGCTCCGGCGGCCGCGTGCCGGACGGCCTCGGCGAGGTTGTCGAGGAAGCCCTCCGCGGTGCCGGAGGTGTCGGCGACGTGCTCGGCGAGCAACTCCAGCCGGACGATCTCGTGGGCCTCCGCGTCCCCGGCCAGCGCGAGCTCCTTGGGGCCGGTCAGGTCCCCGGGCGCGCCGGTGTCGACGAGGTAGGCGGCGATCCCGGATCCGCGCAGCAGCCGCCGCCCCGACTCCAGGACGCCCAGCTCGCGGCGGCGGGCCAGGTAGTGGGCGGGCGGGCAGTGGGCCTCCAGCCCGAGCAGCGGCGCGCACCAGCGGCGCACGGCGAAGCCGGCCTGGGTGTCGAAGAAGGTGGTCCCGGCGGCGGCTGGTCCCACCGACCGGCCCAGCCGGGCCTCGAAGGTACCGAGGCCCAGCTCCGTGCGGAGCACTCCGTGGCAGTACTGGTCCACCAGGGGCGGCGTTTCGATCATCCGGGCATCCCGTTGCGGACGAGGGGGAACGCGCGGGTGCGCTTCCACCCGTCCTAACGGGTGAGCGGGGTGTGAGGTGTTGCTCGCGCTGTTGACCGATCCCCCGCCCTTGCCGAGCGGGGGGCCGCGACACCCCCGGCCAGCCGCCCGTGGCCCACCCGCCTCCCGGCGGCGACGGGCCCTTCCAGCTCTGCCGAGCCCACGTCCAGCGCCGGGCCCCGCGCATCGGCCGAGCCCGCGGTACGGTCCCCGGCGAGCCGGCCCCCGTACCGGGCTCAACCCGGCCCAGGGCCCGGCACGGCCCAAGCCCCGGACACCGGACCAGGCGCAGCCGGGCCCGCACGCCGTCCGGCCCAGCCGGAACCACGGCCTGCGGCGTGGCTTACTTCCCGGACTCGGGCTCGGACTCCTCCGGAGCGTCCGCGGCGGAGCCCGCCTCGCCCTCCGGCTTCGCCTCAGCGGCGGCCGCGGACTCGGCGGCCTTCGGCTTCGCCGCCTCGGCTGCGGCGGCTGCGGACTCACTCGCGGCCGGTTCGGCGTCGGGCTTGGCCGCGGTCTTCGGCGCGGCCACAGCCTCAGCCTCAGCGGCAGCGGCCTTCGAGGCGGCATCCTCGGACTTCGCCGCAGGCGCTGCCGGAGCCGCAGGCGCGGCGGCCGCCTCAGCGGCAGCAACCGGCTTCGGCTCGGCGGCGTCGGCCTTCGGGGCGACAGCCTCGGGCTTCGCCGCAGGCGCGGCGGCGGCAGCGGGCTCAGCAGCCACGGGCTTCGCGTCGGCCGCAGCCGCAGCCGTGGGCTTCGCCTCAGCCGCGGGGGCCGCAGCCGCAGCCGTGGGCTTCGCCTCAGCCGCGGGGGCCGGAGCGGCAGCCGTGGGCTTCGCCTCAGCGGGCGCGGCAGCCTCGGGCTTCGCCGCAGGCGCGGCGGCGGCAGCGGGCTTCGGCGCGGCGGCAGCCGCAGGCTTCGGCGCGGCCGGAGCCGCAGGCGCGGCGGCAGCGGCCGTCGGCTCGTCCACCGGCTCCGGCTCGGCCACAGCCACCGGCTCCGGCTCTGCCACCGCCGGCGCGGGCGGGGGGTTCGCGGGGCCGCCCAGTTGGATGCCCGCCATCCGGGTCCACTCGTACGGGCCCGTGCGGACGCGTGCCGCCATCTCGCCGTCGAAGGTGTCCTGGAGGGTCAGGCCGGCCTTCTGCGCCGCGAGCCGCGCGGTGTCGTGGGCGGGGGCCACCAGGTCGCCCCAGCCGCCGTCGGCGCCGACGAGCACGATCCGCGTGCCCGCCTGGCCGATGTACGCGAGCTGGCCCTCCGCGCCGCCGTGCCGCTTGGCGAAGGCTTCGATCTGCTTGGCCAGCTTCGCCGCGGTGCGGTCCTGCTTCTTGTCGCCGGTGGCCTCGGGAGTGACTGCTGCGGTATCTGCCATGGACGGCATGCTACCGGCGAGTAATCACCGGAGGAAGGGATCCACGGCCACCGCCACGAACAGCAGCGACACATAGGTGATCGACCAGTGGAACAGCCGCATCTCCTTGAGCTTCGCACCCGTCACCCCGGACTTGGCCCGGGCGTGCAGCGCGTGCGCCTCCCACAGCCACCAGCCACCGGCCAGCAGCGCCACCGAGGTGTAGAACCACCCCGTGTAGCCCAGCGGGGTCAGCAGCAGCGAGACCGCCACCATCACCCAGCTGTAGAGGACGATCTGCCGCGCCACGACCCGGTTCCCCGCGACCACGGGCAGCATCGGCACGCCGACCCGCGCGTAGTCGTCCTTGACCTTCATCGACAGCGGCCAGTAGTGCGGCGGCGTCCAGAAGAAGATGACGAGGAAGAGGATGACCGCGGCCCAGGACACCTCGTCCTTCACCGCGGACCAGCCGATCAGCACCGGCATGCAGCCCGCGATCCCGCCCCACACGATGTTCTGCGAGGTGCGCCGCTTCAGCAGCATCGTGTAGACCACGACGTAGAAGAGGAGCGCGCCGAGCGAGAGCGCGGCGGACAGCCAGTTGACCAGCAGGCCGAAGAAGAGGGTGGAGATCACCCCGAGCGAGATGCCGAAGACCAGGCATTCGCGGGGACTGACCATGCCGGTCACCAGCGGTCGCTGCGCGGTCCGGTCCATCAGCGCGTCGATGTCGCGGTCGATGTACATGTTCAGCGCGTTCGCGCCGCCCGCGGACAGATAGCCGCCGAAGCAGGTCACCAGGACCAGCCACAACGACGGCACGCCCTGCTCGGCGAGGAACATCACCGGCACGGTCGTGATGAGCAGCAGCTCGATGATCCGCGGCTTCGTCAGCGCCACGAAGGCCATGGCCCGGGCCCCGAACGGCCGGTGACCGGAAGAGGTACCGAGCACCCCCGCTGGACGGGATTCGACGGCCGTCACGCACACCCCTGACAGAGACTCCCAGCAAGCTCCGGACAGGAAGGCCCGGTGAAGACTTGCGCGTACCACGCCACTCTAGACGTTGCCCTTGCGTCGCCCCGCGCGGGGGTCGCCCCGTGTTGGGCCGATCGCGCCGACCCGCCGCGTCCCGTCATGGGGCCGCTGCGACGAGGTACGGGACGTGCCAAGGTGGTGACGGTGTGAAGGCACTCGAATAGCTGCACGCCGGGTCAAGGGTAGGCTCGGAATCGCGCCGGTGCACGGTACGTCACCGGGATTCGACATGTGGAGAGGAGCCCTGACCCACGGTGAGCACCAAGCCGACGACCACAGAGCTCGAGTGGACCGAACTGGACCAGCGCGCTGTTGACACGGCCCGCATTCTCGCCGCGGACGCGGTGCAGAAGGTCGGGAACGGCCACCCCGGTACGGCCATGAGCCTGGCCCCCGCCGCGTACACCCTCTTCCAGAAGGTGATGCGCCACGACCCCGCGGACCCCGAATGGGTCGGCCGGGACCGTTTCGTGCTCTCCGCGGGGCACTCGTCCCTCACCCTGTACACCCAGCTCTACCTGGGCGGTTTCGGCCTGGAGCTGGACGACCTCAAGGCGTTCCGCACCTGGGGTTCCAAGACCCCCGGCCACCCGGAGTACGGCCACACCGCGGGCGTGGAGACCACCACCGGCCCGCTCGGCCAGGGCATCGCCAACGCGGTGGGCATGGCCATGGCCGCCCGCTACGAGCGCGGCCTCTTCGACCCCGAGGCGGCCCAGGGCACCTCGCCGTTCGACCACATGATCTACGCGATCGCGGGCGACGGCTGCCTCCAGGAGGGCATCTCCCACGAGGCGTCCGCGCTGGCGGGCCACCAGAAGCTCGGCAACCTGGTGCTCCTGTGGGACGACAACCACATCTCCATCGAGGGCGACACGGAGACGGCCGTCTCCGAGGACACCCTGAAGCGGTACGAGGCGTACGGCTGGCACGTCCAGCGCGTCGCGCAGCAGGAGAACGGCGACCTCGACCCGAAGGCGCTGTTCGCCGCCCTCCAGGCCGCCAAGGCCGAGACGGAGCGCCCGTCCTTCATCGCGGCGCGCTCGATCATCGCCTGGCCCGCCCCGCACGCCCAGGGCACGGAGGCCTCGCACGGCTCCGCCCTCGGCGACGACGAGGTGGCCGCCACCAAGCGCGTGCTCGGCTTCGACCCGGAGCAGACCTTCGCGGTCGCCGACGAGGTCATCGCGCACACGCGCGCCCTCGGGGACCGCGGCCGCGAGGCCAAGGCCGCCTGGGAGAAGGACTTCTCCGCCTGGCGCACCGCCAACCCGGAGCGCGCCGCCGAGTTCGACCGGATCAACGCCAACGAGCTGCCCGCGGGCTGGGAGGACAAGCTCCCCGTCTTCGAGACCGGCAAGGCCGTCGCCACCCGCGCCGCCTCCGGCAAGGTCCTCGAGGCGCTCGGCGCGGTCATCCCGGAGCTGTGGGGCGGCTCGGCCGACCTGGCCGGCTCCAACAACACCACCATCGACAAGAACTCCTCGTTCCTGCCGGTGGGCAACCCGCTGCCGGAGGCCGACCCGTACGGCCGCACCATCCACTTCGGCATCCGCGAGCACGCCATGGCCGCGGCCATGAACGGCATCGCCCTGCACGGCCACACCCGCATCTACGGCGGCACCTTCCTGGTGTTCTCCGACTACATGCGCAACGCCGTGCGCCTCTCCGCCCTGATGCACGTGCCGGTCACCTACGTGTGGACGCACGATTCCATCGGCCTCGGCGAGGACGGCCCGACGCACCAGCCGGTCGAGCACGTCGCCGCGCTCCGCGCGATCCCGGGCCTGAACGTGGTCCGTCCGGCCGACGCGAACGAGACCGCCGTCGCCTGGCGCGAGATCCTCAAGCGCCACACGAAGGTGTTCGGCAAGGGTGCTCCGCACGGCCTGGCGCTGACCCGTCAGGGCGTGCCGACGTACGACCGCAACGAGGACGCCGCCAAGGGCGGGTACGTGCTCTTCGAGGCGACGGGCCCCCAGGGCGAGACCGCTGACGCCCAGGTCGTCCTCATCGGCACCGGTTCCGAGGTCCAGCTCGCCGTCGCCGCGCGCGAGGCGCTGCAGGCCGAGGGCGTCCCGGCCCGCGTGGTCTCGATGCCGTCCGTCGAGTGGTTCGAGGAGCAGGACCAGGCGTACAAGGACAGCGTCCTGCCGCCGTCGGTGAAGGCGCGCGTCGCGGTCGAGGCCGGCATCGGCCTGACCTGGCACCGGTACGTGGGCGACGCGGGCCGGATCGTCTCGCTGGAGCACTTCGGTGCCTCGGCCGACGCGAAGGTGCTGTTCCGCGAGTTCGGCTTCACCCCCGAGGCCGTCATCGCCGCCGCCCGGGAATCGCTGGCCGCCGCCGCGCGCTGACGCCCGTACACGACAAGTAGGAGATGCAATTCCCATGACAGACGCACTCAAGCGCCTCTCCGACGAGGGCGTGGCGATCTGGCTGGACGACCTGTCCCGCAAGCGCATCACGTCCGGCAACCTGGCGGAGCTGATCGACCAGCAGCACGTCGTCGGTGTCACCACCAACCCGTCGATCTTCCAGAAGGCGATCAGCAGCGGTGACGGTTACGAGCAGCAGCTCGCCGACCTCGCCGCCCGCAAGGTCACCGTCGACGAGGCCATCCGCATGATCACGACGGCGGACGTCCGCGACGCCGCCGACATCCTGCGCCCCGTCTACGACGCCACCGAGGGCCAGGACGGCCGGGTGTCCATCGAGGTGGACCCCCGTCTGGCGCACGAGACCACGGCGACGATCGCCGAGGCCAAGCAGCTCGCGTGGCTGGTGGACCGGCCGAACACCCTCATCAAGATCCCGGCGACCAAGGCCGGCCTGCCGGCGATCACCGAGGTCATCGGCCGGGGCATCAGCGTCAACGTGACGCTGATCTTCTCGCTCGCGCGCTACCGCGAGGTCATGGACGCGTACCTGGCGGGCCTGGAGAAGGCGAAGGCCGCCGGCCTGGACCTGTCCAAGATTCACTCGGTCGCCTCCTTCTTCGTGTCCCGCGTGGACTCGGAGATCGACAAGCGCCTCGACGCGATCGGCACCGCCGACGCCAAGGCCCTCAAGGGCAAGGCGGCGCTCGCCAACGCCCGTCTGGCCTACGAGGCGTACGAGGAGGTCTTCTCCTCCGAGCGCTGGGCGGCCCTGGACAAGGCGCAGGCCAACAAGCAGCGTCCGCTGTGGGCCTCGACCGGCGTCAAGGACCCGGCGTACAAGGACACCCTGTACGTGGTGGACCTGGTCGCCCCCGGCACGGTGAACACCATGCCGGAGGCCACCCTGGAGGCCACCGCCGACCACGGCGAGGTCTCCGGCGACACCATTCGCGGCACCTACGACCAGGCGCGTGCCGAGCTCGATGCGGTCGCGAAGCTGGGCATCTCGTACGACGATGTGGTGCAGCTGCTCGAAGACGAGGGCGTCGAGAAGTTCGAGGCGTCCTGGATTGACCTGCTGAAGTCGACCGAGGCGGAGCTTGAGCGCCTCGCCCCCACGGAGGCCTGAACACCTTGTCTGTAAACGGAGCGAACCCGCTTCGTGACGCACAGGACCGGCGGCTCCCGCGCATCGCGGGGCCGTCCGGCCTGGTCATTTTCGGCGTTACGGGTGACCTGTCGCGCAAGAAGCTGATGCCCGCCGTCTACGACCTCGCGAACCGCGGCCTGCTGCCTCCGGGCTTCTCGCTGATCGGTTTCGCCCGGCGCGAGTGGCAGGACGAGGATTTCGCCCAGGAGGTGCACGACGCGGTCAAGCAGCACGCCCGTACGCCCTTCCGTGAGGAGGTCTGGCAGCAGCTGGTACAGGGCTGCCGGTTCGTCCAGGGCGATTTCGACGACGACGAGGCGTTCGAGACGCTGAAGTCGACCATCGAGGAGCTGGACAAGGCCCAGGGCACGGGCGGCAACTTCGCCTTCTACCTGTCCGTCCCGCCCAAGTTCTTCCCCAAGGTCGTCGCCCAGCTCAAGAAGCACGGGCTGGCGGACCAGAAGGAGGGCTCCTGGCGGCGCGCGGTCATCGAGAAGCCGTTCGGGCACGACCTGACCAGTGCCCAGGAGCTCAACCAGCTGGTGCACGACGTCTTCCCGCCCAACGAGGTCTTCCGGATCGACCACTACCTCGGCAAGGAGACCGTCCAGAACATCCTGGCGCTCCGCTTCGCGAACACGATGTTCGAGCCGATCTGGAACCGGTCGTACGTGGACCACGTACAGATCACCATGGCCGAGGACATCGGCATCGGCGGCCGGGCCGGGTACTACGACGGCATCGGCGCCGCGCGTGACGTCATCCAGAACCACCTGCTCCAGCTGCTCGCGCTGACCGCGATGGAGGAGCCCGGCTCCTTCCACCCCAAGGCGCTGGTCGCGGAGAAGCTCAAGGTCCTGACGGCCGTCGAGCTGCCGGAGGACCTGGGCAAGCACACCGTGCGCGGCCAGTACTCGGCCGCGTGGCAGGGGGGCGAGAAGGTCGTCGGCTACCTCGAAGAGGACGGCATCGACCCCAAGTCGAAGACCGACACCTACGCCGCGATCCGCCTGGAGATCAACAACCGCCGCTGGGCGGGCGTGCCGTTCTACCTGCGGACGGGCAAGCGCCTGGGCCGCCGGGTGACGGAGATCGCGGTGGTCTTCAAGCGCGCTCCGTACCTGCCCTTCGAGTCGGGCGCGACCGAGGAGCTGGGGCAGAACGCCCTGGTCATCCGGGTCCAGCCGGACGAGGGCGTGACGGTCCGCTTCGGCTCCAAGGTTCCGGGCACCTCCATGGAGGTCCGGGACGTCACGATGGACTTCGCCTACGGCGAGTCCTTCACGGAGTCGAGCCCCGAGGCGTACGAACGTCTGATCCTGGACGTTCTCCTCGGCGACGCGAACCTCTTCCCGCGCCACCAGGAGGTCGAGCTGTCCTGGAACATCCTCGACCCGATCGAGAAGTACTGGGACACGCACGGCAAGCCCGCGCAGTACCCCGCGGGCACCTGGGGACCGGTCGAGGCGGACGAGATGCTCGCACGAGACGGACGGAGCTGGCGCCGGCCATGAAGATCGACCTCACGGAGACCACCTCCAGCAAGATCAACGCCGCGTTGGTGCAGGCGCGCCGGGACATCGGCACGCCGGCCATCGGCATGGTCCTCACGCTGGTGATCGTGACGGACGAGGAGAACGCGTACGACGCGCTCAAGTCGGCCACCGACGCGGCCCACGAGCACCCCTCGCGGATCCTCGTCGTGATCAAGCGGGTCAGCCGCTCGCCACGCAGTCGCCGTGATGCCCGGCTCGACGCGGAACTCCGCGTCGGGGCCGACTCCGGCTCTGGCGAAACGGTTGTGCTGCGGCTGCACGGGGAGCTGGTGGACCACGCGCAGTCGGTGGTCCTCCCGCTGCTGCTGCCGGACGCCCCGGTGGTCGTGTGGTGGCCGCAGGGCGCGCCGGCGGACCTGGCGGGCGATCCGTTGGGAGCCCTGGCCCAGCGCCGGATCACGGACACCTACGCGTCCGAGGAGCCCGTCGGGGCCCTCGCCGGCCGGGCGGCCGCCTACGCGCCCGGCGACACGGACCTGTCCTGGACCCGGATCACCCCGTGGCGCTCGATGCTGGCGGCCGCGCTCGACCAGCAGAAGGCGCTGCGGATCGTCTCCGCCACGGTCGAGGGCGAGGACGAGAACCCGAGCTGCGAGCTGCTGGCCATGTGGCTGGCGGACCGCCTCGAGGTCCCCGTCACCCGGACCCACTCCGACGGCCCGGGTCTGACGGCCGTACGCCTGGAGACCAAGGACGGCGCGATCGTCCTGGACCGGGCGGACGGGGCGCTGGCCACCCTGTGCATGCCGGGGCAGCCCGACCGCGCGGTGGCGCTCAAGCGCCGCGACACGGCCGAGCTGCTGGCGGAGGAACTGCGCCGGCTGGACCCGGACAACACCTACGAGGCCTCGCTGAAGTTCGGCGTGGCCGGCCTGGCGACCGGACCGGTGGACGCTCCGGCGGCCGCCCCCGCGGAGCCCGCGGCCGAGGCTCCCGCGAAGAAGGCCCCGGCGGCGAAGTCCGCCGCGGCCAAGCCGGCGGCGAAGAAGACCGCCGCCAAGTGAGCACGGCGTGCCGCCGTACGCGCCCCCGCACCGGGGCGGGTACGGCGGCACACCCGCTTCCCGGCCCGTGCGCTCCCCCGGACGCCCGGGCGCGGCGCGCGTCCGTACCACCCCCGAACCCGACCACGAAGGCGGCATCATCATGGGCATGACGACTCCTCAGGTCGTCGTCCACCGGGACAAGGATCTGATGGCGCAGGCGGCCGCGGCCCGCCTGATCACAAAGATCGTCGACGCCCAGGCCGCCCGCGGCAGCGCGTCGGTCGTCCTCACCGGTGGGCGCAACGGCAACGGCCTGCTGGCCGCCCTCGCCGCCGCCCCCGCCCGGGACGCGATCGACTGGGCCCGCCTGGACCTGTGGTGGGGCGACGAGCGCTACGTCCCCGCCGACGACCCCGAGCGCAACCACACGCAGGCCCGCGCGGCCCTGCTGGACACCGTCCCGGTCGACCCGGCGCGCGTGCACGTCATGCCCGCCTCCGACGGCCCGTACGGCTCGGACGTGGACGCGGCCGCCGCGGCCTACGCCGAGGAGCTGCGCAAGGCCTCCGCGCCGGAGGACCACGGCCCCGTCCCCCGGTTCGACGTGCTGATGCTGGGCGTGGGCCCGGACACCCACGTGGCGTCCCTGTTCCCCGAGCACCCCGCCGCCCGGGAGACCCAGCGCACGGTGGTCGGCGTGCACGGCGCCCCCAAGCCGCCGCCCACCCGGATCTCCCTCACCCTCCCGGCCATCCGGGCCGCCCGCGAGGTGTGGCTGCTGGCCGCCGGCGAGGACAAGGCGGGCGCGGTGGCCGTCGCGCTCGGCGGCGCGGGCGAGGTCCAGGCCCCGGCCGCCGCCGCATACGGGCGCTCGCGCACCCTGTGGCTGCTGGACCGCGCGGCCGCGGCGAAGCTGCCGTCCGCGATGTACCCCCCGGCTTCCGCCTGAGGAACCCGGCGCACGACGGGAGCGCCCCGCACCGTCCCGGTGCGGGGCGCTCCTGCGTCCGTACGGCCCCGGGGGGGTCAGCGGCCGCGCAGCTCGCGGTACGTGGCCACCAGGGCCCGCGTGGAGGCGTCCAGGCCCGGGACCTCGGCGCCCTCCGTGAGCGCGGGCTCGATCCGCTTGGCGAGGACCTTGCCCAGCTCCACGCCCCACTGGTCGAAGGAGTCGATGTTCCACACCGCGCCCTGGACGAACACCTTGTGCTCGTACAGCGCGATCAGCTGGCCCAGTACCGACGGGGACAGGTCCTGCGCGAGGATCGTGGTCGTCGGGTGGTTCCCGCGGAAGGTCTTGTGCGGGACCAGCGCCTCGGGGACGCCCTCCGCGCGGACCTCGTCCGGAGTCTTGCCGAAAGCCAGGGCCTGCGTCTGCGCGAAGAAGTTCGCCATCAGCAGGTCGTGCTGGGCGGCGAGGGCCGGGGAGAGCGTCGGGACCGGGCGGGCGAAACCGATGAAGTCCGCCGGGATCAGCTTCGTGCCCTGGTGGAGCAACTGGTAGTACGCGTGCTGCCCGTTGGTGCCGGGCGTGCCCCACACGACGGGACCGGTCTGCCAGTCCACCGGCTCGCCCTCGCGGTCCACGGACTTGCCGTTGGACTCCATGTCCAGCTGCTGCAAGTAGGCCGTGAACCGGGAGAGGTAGTGGCTGTACGGGAGCACGGCGTGCGCCTGCGCGTCGTGGAAGCCGCCGTACCAGATGCCCAACAGGCCCATCAGCAGAGGGGCGTTGCGCTCCGGCGGCGCGGTGCGGAAGTGCTCGTCCATCGTGCGGAAGCCGTGGAGCATCTCGCCGAAGGCGGCGGGACCGATCGCGATCATCAGCGAGAGGCCGATGGCCGAGTCGAAGGAGTAGCGGCCGCCGACCCAGTCCCAGAACTCGAACATGTTGTCCGCGTCGATGCCGAAGTCGGTGACCTTCTCGGCGTTGGTCGACAGGGCGACGAAGTGCCGCGCCACGGCCGCCTTGTCCCCGCCGAGGCCCGCGAGCAGCCATTCCCGCGCCGAGGTGGCGTTGGTGATCGTCTCGATGGTGGTGAAGGTCTTCGAGGCGACGATGAAGAGGGTCTCGGCCGGGTCCAGGCCCTGGAGCGCCTCGTGCAGGTCCGCGCCGTCCACGTTGGAGACGAAGCGCAGGTTCAGCTGCCGGTCGCTGAAGGCGCGCAGCGCCTCGTACGCCATCGCCGGACCGAGGTCGGAGCCGCCGATGCCGATGTTGACGACGTTCTTGATGCGCTTGCCGGTGAAGCCGAGCCACTCGCCGGACCTGACCCGGTCGGCGAAGCCGCCCATCTTCGCCAGTACGGCGTGGACGGCGGGGACGACGTTCTCCCCGTCGACCTCGACCACCGCGTCCGGCGCGGCGCGCAGCGCGGTGTGCAGGACCGCGCGGTCCTCGGTCGTGTTGATCTTCTCGCCGCTGAACATCCGCTCGCGCAGCTCCGCCACGCCCGTCGCGGCCGCCAGTTCACGCAGCAGCTGGAGCGTCTCGTCGGTCACGAGGTGCTTCGAGTAGTCGATGTGCAGGTCGCCGGCCCGCAGGGTGTAACCGGAGCCCCGGCCCGGGTCGGCTTCGAACAGCTCCCGCAGATGCGTCTGCCCCAGCTCGTCCCGGTGCTTGCCGAGTGCCAGCCACTCCGGCGTCCGGTTGAGCCTCGTACGTCCGTCTGCGTTCATCTCGGACATCAACCCACTTCTTCCGTCCTGTTGTGCCCCGCCGTACTCCAACCTAAGGGATCAGAAGGCGGACAACACACACAAAGAGACCCGGCCCGCGGAAGAAGCTCTTCCGCGGGCCGGGCCGACGTCTTGGGTCGTCGCCGTGGGGCGCGCCGCTCAGATCTCGCCGCGGAGCTTGGCGAGGGCTTCGGCGAGGATCGCCTCGCCGTCCGCGTCCGTGCGGCGCTCGCGTACGTACGCCAGGTGCGTCTTGTACGGCTCGGTGCGCGGGGGCGCCGGAGGGCTGTCCCGGTCCTGGCCCGCCGGGAACCCGCAGCGCGGGCAGTCCCAGGTGTCCGGCACCTGTGCGTCGCTGGCGAAGCTGGGCTGCGTCTCGTGCCCGTTCGAGCACCAGAAGGAGATGCGCAGGCGGGGCGCGGACTCGCCGCGCTCGGCCTCGCCCATCGGCCCCGCTCCGACCCGACTTCCACGGATCGCGTTGCCACTTGCCACGGTCGTAACTCCCTGCGTGATGGTGCCGCGAAGCGTGAATGGAATTCCGCCGCGGGCGCCCCAGTCTACGTAAGGCCCAACGCGCGTCCAGTGACCGGAGTTACTACTTCCGGACCACTGACGCGGACCTCATGATAGATCGGGCGGAGCCTGCCGGACCGATGAAATGGCCGGATCGCTCAGTTGCCGTTCGACTTCATGAGCAGGCCGAGCGCGATGATGCAGGCGAACCAGAGCAGACCGATCACCATCGTGATGCGGTCGAGGTTGCGCTCGGCGACCGAGGAGCCGCCGACGGACGACTGCATGCCGCCTCCGAACATGTCGGAGAGACCGCCGCCCTTGCCCTTGTGCATCAGCACCAGGAGCATCAGCAGCAGGCTGAAGACGACCAGGGCGATCGAGAACCCCATAATCACGGCTGATTCCTACTTTCTGACATTCCCTGGTGTGCTGTGAACCCCGACGGGGGCCGGCGGCTGTTGGTCCAGCCTGCCGGCCCCCGCAAGGGTACGACGGATCCGTGCTACCGCATACTCGCTGCGACGATCAAGCAGCTCACTGGTCGCGGAAGCGGACGATCTTGACGAACTCGTCGGCGTCCAGCGCCGCCCCGCCGACCAGGGCGCCGTCGACATCGGGCTGCGCCATGATCGCGGCGATGTTGCCGGACTTGACCGAGCCGCCGTACTGGATGCGGACCTTGTCGGCCACGTCCTGCGAGTACAGCTCCGCGAGGCGGGTGCGGATCGCCCCGCAGACCTCCTGCGCGTCGTCGGGGGTGGCGACCTCACCGGTACCGATGGCCCAGACGGGCTCGTAGGCGATGACGATGGACTCGACCTGCTCGGCCGGGATGTCCTTGAGGCCGCCGTCGAGCTGGGCCAGCGTGTACGGGACCTGCTCGCCGGCCTTGCGGACGTCCAGGCCCTCGCCGACGCACAGGATCGGGGTGATCCCGTTCGCGTAGGCGGCCTTGACCTTGGCGTTGCAGAGCTCGTCGCTCTCGCCGTGGTACTGGCGGCGCTCGCTGTGACCGACGGCCACGAACGTGCACTTCAGCTTCGCCAGCATCGCGCCGGAGATCTCGCCGGTGTACGCGCCGGACTCGTGCGCCGAGATGTCCTGGGCGCCGTACTTGATCTTCAGCTTGTCGCCGTCGACCAGGGTCTGGACGGAGCGCAGGTCGACGAAGGGCGGCAGGACCGCGACCTCGACGGCGTCGTAGTCCTTGTCGGCGAGCGCGAAGGCGAGCTTCTGGGTGTGTGCGATGGCCTCGAGGTGGTTGAGGTTCATCTTCCAGTTGCCGGCCATGAGGGGAGTGCGCGTGGTCATACGGGGTCAGACCTCCAGAGCGGCGATGCCGGGGAGCGTCTTGCCCTCGAGGTATTCGAGGGACGCGCCGCCACCGGTCGAGATGTGGCCGAAAGCGTTCTCGTCGAAGCCGAGCGTGCGCACGGCGGCGGCGGAGTCTCCGCCACCGACGACGGTGAACGCGTCGCTGTCGACGAGGGCCTGCGCGATCGCGCGGGTGCCGCCGGCGTAGTCGGGGTGCTCGAAGACGCCCACGGGACCGTTCCAGAACACGGTCTCGGCGTCGGCGATCTTCGAGGCGTACAGCTCACGGGTCCTGGGACCGATGTCCAGACCCTCCTTGTCGGCGGGGATCTTGTCCGCGTCGACGGTGACGAATTCCGCCGGGGTCTTGCCCTTGAGGTCGGGGAAGTCCGTGGAGGCGAGGATGTCGACCGGCAGGACCAGCTCGACGCCGTTCTTCTCGGCCCGCTCCATGTACTCCTTGACGACGTCCACCTGGTCCTTCTGGAGCAGGGAGATGCCGACCTCGTAGCCCTTGGCGTAGAGGAAGGTGTACGCCATGCCGCCGCCGATGAGGATGCGGTCGGCCTTGCCGAGCAGCTGGTCGATGACGGCGAGCTTGTCGGAGACCTTGGCGCCGCCGAGGATCACGACGTACGGACGCTTGACCTCGTCGGTCAGCTTCTTCAGGACGGCGACCTCGGTGGCGATCAGGTAACCGGCCGCGTGCGGGAGGCGCGCGGGGAGGTCGAAGACCGAGGCGTGCTTGCGGTGGACGGCGCCGAAGCCGTCGCCGACGTAGACGTCGGCCAGCTCGGCGAGCTGGTCCGCGAAGGCGCCGCGCTCGGCGTCGTCCTTCGCGGTCTCACCGGCGTTGAAGCGCAGGTTCTCGATGACGGCGACCTGGCCGTCGGCGAGGGCGGCGACCGTCTCCTTGGCGGAGGAGCCGACGGTGTCGGTCGCGAACGCCACGTCCTGGCCGAGCAGCTCACCGAGCCGCGCGGCGGCGGGCGCCAGCGAGAAGGCCGGGTCCGGGGCGCCCTTGGGGCGGCCCAGGTGGGACGCGACGATGACGCGGGCGCCGGCGGAGGCGAGCTTCGCGATCGTCGGCTGGACGGCGCGGATGCGGCCGTCGTCCGTGATCTCCGTACCGGCGAGCGGCACGTTCAGGTCGGCGCGGACGAAGACCCGCTTGCCGGTGACGCCCTCGGCGAGAAGTTCGTCGATCGTCTTCATATGTATTTCTGCTCCTTATCCCCATACATGGCTTTCGCCTGTGCGGAGCGAGAGGTACGAGGCAAACAACAGGGCCCGCACAGCGCTTCATCGCGCTGTCCGAGCCCTGGTGCTTCACATCGCGGTGCCTGCCCTGAAGATTAGAGCTGGCCGCCGACGAAGACGGTGAGGTCGACGAGACGGTTGGAGTAACCCCACTCGTTGTCGTACCAGCCGATGACCTTGACGCTCTTGCCCTGGACCATGGTCAGGGAGGAGTCGAAGGTGCAGGAGAACGGCCAGTTCACGATGTCGGAGGAGACGATCGCGTCCTCGGTGTAGTCGAGGATGCCCTTCAGCTGGCCCTGGGAGGCCTTCAGGAAGGCGGCGTTGACCTCTTCCTTGGTGGTCTCGCGCTCCAGCTCGATGACGAGGTCGGTCACGGAACCCGTGGGAACCGGGACGCGCATCGCGATGCCGTCGAGCTTGCCGGCCAGCTCCGGGATCACCAGCGCGGTGGCCTTGGCGGCACCGGTGGTGGTCGGGATGATGTTCTCGGCGGCGGCGCGGGCGCGGCGCAGGTCCGAGTGCGGGAAGTCCAGGATGCGCTGGTCGTTCGTGTACGCGTGGACCGTCGTCATCATGCCCTTGACGATGCCGAAGTTCTCGAGGAGGACCTTGGCCATCGGCGCCACGCAGTTGGTGGTGCAGGAGGCGTTGGAGATGACGTGGTGGTTGGCCGCGTCGTACTTCTCCTGGTTGACGCCCATCACGATCGTGATGTCCTCGTCCTTGGCCGGAGCCGAGATGAGGACCTTCTTCGCGCCCGCGGCGATGTGCTTCGCGGCGTCGGCCTTCTTGGTAAAGATGCCGGTCGACTCGATGACGATGTCCGCGCCCAGCTCGCCCCAGGGGAGGTTCGCGGGGTCGCGCTCGGCGAAGGTCTTGAAGGTGTTGCCGCCGACCGTGATGGTGTCGTCGGTGTGCGAGACCTCGGCCTTGAGGCGGCCCAGGATGGTGTCGTACTTGAGCAGATGCACCAGGGTCGCGTTGTCAGTCAGGTCGTTGACACCGACGATCTCGATGTCCGCTCCCTGCTCCAGGAGCGCCCGGAAGTAGTTACGGCCAATTCGGCCAAAACCATTGATGCCTACGCGGATCGTCACGAACCGATCTCCTCGTTGGTGCGCCGGCCTGTCCGCCGGCGAGCTGTATGGGATGTCCCCGACCGCTTATGACCCTACCTCTCCGTGAGCTTGGGGGTGACATCGGAAGGGGCCTGACACGCCCCGGCGGCCCGTACCACGCGCTCAGGTACGGGCCGTCGAGGACTTTCTGCCCCCTCACGCAGCGTGAGGGGCAGTGGGGTCGCAGGTCAGTGCTTCAGCGAGCGGAGCGCCTTACCGACGAGTACCGCTCGGTCCGCCGCGGCCGGCAGGTGCTCCAGGCCGAAGCCGAGGAGCACGGTATTACGCGTAGTCACCGCCGCGTAGGACTTGAACAGCTCCCCGGAGCGGGACCAATCTCCCGGAACTTCGGGACTTCCGGCAGGTGCGCCCTGCGCGGTCCAGGCCCCGAGCGAGGTCTCGAAGCCCTCGGCCGCCTGGTCGGCGCCGCCGACGGACAGCCGCGCCTCGTCGGCGAAGACCCCGCGGCCGCCGGTGCCGGGGTCGGTGATGGAGGAGAGGGAGACCTCGATGGTCTTGCCCGCGTACGGGCTGAGGTCGAAGGTGACCTGCTTCCAGCCGCCGGAGGACCCGGTGAAGCTGTTCCAGGCGCCGCTGCTGCCCTGCGCGGTGCAGCCGCCGCCCGCGAGGGTCAGATAGTGGCGCAGGAAGGGGTGGCCGTTGATGAAGAAGCCGCCCGCGCACTCCGCGGGGACCGTGGCGCTGGTCTGGCCGCCCAGGTCCGGCAGGGTGGTCCAGTCCTCGGCGCCCGTGGTGTGGGCCTCCAGGACGGCGTGGTCGTAGCCCGGTTCGGTGTCCCAGTTCAGGGCCATCTTGAGCTGCGGCCGGTCCGCGGCGGTGACCCCGGTGAGGTCGACCGTACGGACCAGGCGCTTCCAGTCGTTGTCGTTGTGGAGGGCCGAGGCCATCCAGGACCCGGCGTACGGGGCGTAGGGGTTGACGATGCCGTCGTACAGACCCCCCTGGGCGCTCTTGAACTGCGGGAACCTCGCGGCGGGCAGCGCGTCGGAGGTGACGCTGTACGAGCCGGGGCGGTCCAGCGGGTTGCCCGGGGCGTCGCCGAGCGCGCCCTTGGCCCCGCCGAGCGCGCCCGCGCCCGTGAAGCCCTTCGCGCCGGTGGCGTTGCTGCGGTCGTAGGCGCCGAGGTAGTACTGGCTGAAGTCGTCGGTGAGGGCGCGGCCGACCTTGGCGTCGCCGCCCGCCAGCTCACCGGCTTCGATCAGCTTGCCGCCCTCGTTGAGGAAGTCGCGCACCGCGAGCTGCGTGGCTCCGCCGGGCGCCTGGGCGCCGGTGTAGTGGACGGCCGTACCGAAGTGCGAGAGCACCCCGAGGTGGTGCGGCACGCCCTGGGTGGCGACGTCCCAGACGGCCGCGGAGCGTCCGTTGGCCCGCAGCGCGTCCACGTACGTCTGGGCCTGCTGGGCCTTGGCGCCTTCCTCCGCGATCACCAGGACGTCCGCGCGGGGCCGCTCGGCCACGCTGTAGGTGAAGTGCTCGCTGGAGACCTGGCGGGAGCCGTCGCGGCCGGTGAACCAGACCTCGACCTTGTCCCCGGGCCGGGTGCCCCCGACGGAGGCGCGGTATTCGTCGTACCAGTTGTTGTCGTCGCCGCCGTAGGTCTGGCCGCCCTTCCAGGCCTTGAGGTCCTCGTCGTGGACGCGGCCGCCGTTGATCCGGTAGTTGAGCTCCTTGTCCTTCAGCGCCTTGCGGGCGGTGACGGAGACCTTCTGGTCCTCACCGCGGGCGGCGTAGGAGGTGGTGAAGGGATCGGTCGTGAAGTCGGCGGCGTTCAGCCCCACCGAGGAGACGGGCTTGTCCGGGTGCGCGGCGGACTGGGCGACGGAGAGGGCGAAGGGGATGTTCTTCTGGAACTCCGCCTGGATGAGCTTCTCGTCGTCCGGGAAGTTGAAGCCGGAGGCGCAGTCCTCGGACTTCCACTGGTCGTTCGGGTCGCTGTCGGAGGCCGTCTGGCAGGTGGTCATCTCCGGCGTGAACATCATGACGCCGTTGACGTTGGCCGCGTGGCCGTCCGCCTCGCCGTTGGTGGTGTACAGCTCCGAGGAGACCTGCGGGTAGTAGCCGGGGATCGCGGAGTGCTCCGGGGTGCCGGCGAGGGCCTTGTAGGCCACGTCGTCGGGGGTCGGGGTGGCGACCTGCCAGCCCACGCCGTAGAGCAGCAGCTCGGCGGCGGAGTGGTAGTTCACGGCGTACCTGAAGCCGACGCGCTTCTCGAACGAGTCGAGGGCCACGGTCTCGGGCTCGGACTCCGCCTTGGGGCCGCGGTAGGTCTCGCTCGTCAGCTCCGCCGAGGAGCCCTCGTTGTCGTAGCCCCACTTGTAGGGGAAGTTGCGGTTCAGGTCGACGCCGTCGAGGGCGGTGTGCTTGCCGTCGCCGTTGTTGTCGCGCATGTTCTTGCGCCACAGCCGGTCGCCGTCGGGGGCGTGCGTGAAGTCGTAGCCGTCCGGGTTGGCGGAGAGGACGAACCACATCTCGGTGGAGTCGACCAGCTGCGTGACGCGCTGGTCCTTGCCGTAGTTGTCGAGGTAGTAGTGCATCAGCCGCCGGGTCATCTCGGGGGTGATCCACTCGCGGGCGTGCTGGTTCGACATGTACAGGACCGAGGGCTTGGAGCCGTCCCCGGTCTGCCGGGCGTTCTTGCTGACCTTGACGGCGAGGATGTCCTTGCCCTCGACGGTCTTGCCGATGGAGACGACCTTGGTGAGGCCCGGGTTGCTCTGCCCGGTCCTGACGATCTCCTCCTGGAGGCCGCCCTTGCCGCTGTAGGGGCGGAAGACCCCGTCTCCGGCTGCCTTGACCCGCGCGGTGGCCTGCGCCGGGACCTTGCGCTCGGCGAGCTTGACGCCCTGGGCGCCGAGCTTCTTGGCCTGCACCGTGGTGAGGAACAGCTCGACCTTGGCGGTGCCGTGCTCCGGCGCCTGTTCGTTCAGCTCGTGGGCGTCCTGGCCGGCGGCGAGGACCAGCGGAACCTGTTCTTTGGTGATGTCGGCGTCGTAGACCCGGACCTCGTCCGCGGCCGGTCCCGCCGTGGATCCGTTCTGGGCCTGGGCCGCCACCGGTACGGCGGCGAGTGAACCGAAGACGAGTGCGCTTGCGGCGAGGATCGATCTCGCGCGGTGCCTCATGTGCCCCCCTGGGCGTCGTCTGCCACGAAAGAGTTCGCACGACAGGCTCACGACCCCCACATGCCCATGTCAATGGGAAACGCCGAAAGGGGCCCGCACGGGATCGCGTGCGGGCCCCTTTCGGAGGAGGGCGGCCGGGGCCGCCCGGGCGGGCTCGGTCAGCCGACCAGGTTGTCCGCCATCTCATCGGCCTCGGAGAGGTTCGATTCGGTGCCCGGGATGCCCAGGTCCTGGGCCCGCTTGTCGGCCATCGCCAGCAGGCGCCGGATCCGGCCGGCGACCGCGTCCTTCGTCAGCGGCGGGTCGGCGAGCGCGCCCAGCTCCTCCAGGGAGGCCTGCTTGTGCTCCATGCGCAGCCGGCCGGCCGCCGCCAGGTGCTCGGGGACCTCGTCGGCGAGGATCTCCAGGGCGCGCTGGACGCGGGCTCCCGCGGCCACCGCGGCCCGGGCCGAGCGGCGCAGGTTGGCGTCGTCGAAGTTGGCGAGCCGGTTGGCGGTGGCGCGGACCTCGCGCCGCATCCGGCGCTCCTCCCATGCCAGCACCGAGTCGTGGGCGCCGAGGCGGGTCAGCAGGGCGCCGATCGCGTCGCCGTCGCGGACCACGACCCGGTCCACCCCGCGCACCTCGCGCGCCTTGGCGGCGATGGAGAGCCTGCGGGCGGCGCCCACCAGGGCCAGGGCGGCCTCCGGACCGGGGCAGGTGACCTCCAGGGAGGAGGACCGGCCCGGCTCGGTCAGCGAGCCGTGGGCCAGGAAGGCGCCGCGCCAGGCCGCCTCCGCGTCACAGGTCGCCCCGGAGACGACCTGCGGGGGCAGCCCGCGGATCGGGCGGCCGCGGCCGTCCACGAGCCCGGTCTGGCGGGCCAGCTGGTCGCCGCCCGCGACGACCCGGACGACGTACCGGTTGCCGCGGCGCAGCCCGCCGGGGGCCATGATCACCAGGTCCGAGGAGTGGCCGAAGATCTCCAGGATGTCCTTGCGCAGCCGCCGGGCGGCGATGCCCGCGTCCAGCTCCGCCTCGATGACAATGCGGCCGCTCACCAGGTGCAACCCGCCCGCGAACCGCAGAATCGCCGAGACCTCGGCCTTCCGGCAGCAGGTGCGGGTGACGGGCAGCCGGGCGATCTCATCCTTCACCGCGGGCGTCATCGCCATGGGCCGATCCTTCCATGCATCCGAAAAATACGGTCGTACGCGGCGGCCAACAGCTCCGGATCGTGCTTCGGAGCCCCGTCGGGCCTGGCCACCGGCGCCAGCTCGACCGCGGCACCGAACCGTTTTGCGGCATCGGAGAGGGACTCGCGGTCGGGCACGGCGGCCTCGTCGGCCAGCACCACGTCCAGGGCGAGTTTAGGGGCGTGTCGGGCCAAAACCTCCAAATGACGCTGCGGAGAGAAGCCCTCTGTTTCACCGGGTTGTGGCGCGAGGTTCAGCGAGAGCACCCGCCGGGCCTTCGTCTCGACCAGTGCGTCGAGCAGTTCGGGCACCAGCAGGTGCGGAATCACCGAGGAGAACCAGGAGCCCGGACCGAGCACCACCCAGTCCGCGTCCAGCACCGCGGCGACGGCCTCCGGCACGGCCGGCGGGTCGCTCGGCACCAGCTGTACGGACTGCACCTCGCCCGGGGTCAGCGCCACCGTGGCCTGCCCGCGCACGGTGTCCACCTCGTCCGGCCGGGCCGGGTCGTGGCCGCGCACCAGCGCCTGGAGCTCCAGCGGCACCGCGGACATGGGCAGCACCCGGCCGTGCGCGCCGAGCAGCTTGCCGACCAGGTCCAGGGCCTGCACCGGGTCGCCGAGCTTCTCCCACAGGGCGACGATCAGCAGGTTGCCGACCGCGTGCCCATGCAGGTCGCCGCGGGACTCGAAGCGGTGCTGGATGACCCGGGACCAGGTCTGGCCCCACTCGTCGTCGCCGCACAGCGCGGCCAGCGCCTTGCGCAGGTCGCCGGGCGGCAGGACGCCCAGCTCCTCGCGCAGCCGGCCGCTGGAGCCGCCGTCGTCGGCGACGGTGACCACGGCCGTGAGGTCACCGGTGATCCGCCGCAGCGCGGCGAGGGAGGCGGACAGGCCCATGCCGCCGCCGAGGGCGACGACCTTTGGCGTGACCGCCTCGGGCGCGACGCCGCGCCGCAGCCCGGCGGCCGGGGCGCTGGTGTCGCCGCGGCCGGCGGTCAGTCGGCGCAGCCGGCGCAGCCGCAGGCTCCTTCCGGTCACTCGCGCCCCATGTCCCGGTGGACGACGACGGTCTCGACTCCCTCGGAGGCGAGGCGGGCGGCGAGCTTCTCGGACATGGCGACGCTGCGGTGCTTGCCGCCGGTGCAGCCGACCGCGATGGTCACGTACCGCTTGCCCTCGCGGCGGTAGCCGGTGGCGATGAGCTGGAGCAGCTCGGTGTAGCGGTCGAGGAACTCCTTGGCGCCGGGCTGGCTGAAGACGTAGCCCGAGACCTCTTCGTTGAGCCCGGTGAAGGGGCGCAGCTCCGGGACCCAGTGCGGGTTGGGGATGAAGCGGCAGTCCACGACGAGGTCGGCGTCGACGGGCAGGCCGTACTTGTAGCCGAAGGACATGACGGTCGCCCGCAGCTCGGGCTCCTCGTCGCCCGCGAACTGGGCGTCCATCTTGGCGCGCAGCTCGTGCACGTTGAGGCTGGAGGTGTCGATGACGAGGTCGGCGTCACCGCGCAGCTCGCGCAGCAGGTCGCGCTCGGCGGCGATGCCGTCGACGATCCGGCCGTCGCCCTGGAGCGGGTGCGGACGGCGGACCGACTCGAAGCGGCGCACCAGCGCGTCGTCGGAGGACTCCAGGAACACGATGCGCCGGGTCACCCCGCGGGCCTCGAGGTCCGAGAGCGACTCGCGCAGCGCGTCGAAGAACTGGCGGCCGCGGACGTCGACGACGACGGCGATGCGCGCCACGTTGCCCTGGGAGCGGGCGCCCAGCTCCACCATGGTGGGGATCAGGGACGGGGGCAGGTTGTCGACGACGAACCAGCCCAGGTCCTCCAGGCACTTGGCGGCCGTACTGCGGCCGGCTCCGGACATGCCAGAGATGATCACCAGCTCGGGGATGGCCGCCTCGGCGGTATCGCCGGGCTCCACTGTCGTGCCCGTACTCACCTGTGCTCCGTCTCGGTCGCGCTCTGTGTCGTGCTCGGTCATTGCTCGCTCCCCCGTTCGGACGTTGCTCCCGCGGGCGCGGGGGCCTCGTCCTCAATGATCTCTCCTGTGGCCGTGTTGACGGCCGGAGCGGCGGGAGCCGCCTGGGCGAGGGCCACGGCCACGGTCTCGGCCGTCTTGCGGCCTATGCCCGGGACCTCGCAGATCTGGTCGATTGTCGCCTGTCTCAGCTTTTTCACCGAACCGAAGTGCTTGATCAGCGCCAGCCTGCGGCTCTCGCCCAGTCCGGGTACGTCGTCCAGCGGGCCGGAGCGCAGCCGCTTGGCCCGCTTGCCGCGCTGGTACTGGATGGCGAAGCGGTGGGCTTCGTCACGGACCCGCTGGAGCAGATACAGCCCCTCGCTGGTGCGGGGCAGCACCACCGGGTCGCTCTCGCCGGGCAGCCAGACCTCCTCCAGCCGTTTGGCGAGACCGCACACGGCGATGTCGTCGATGCCCAGCTCGGCCAGGGCCCGCTGGGCGGCGGCGACCTGTGGCTGGCCGCCGTCGACCACAACGAGCTGGGGCGGGTAGGCGAAACGCCTGGGACGGCCGTCATCCGTTTCCGCGGGGACCTCGCCGCCCACCTCGTCCTCGCCGTCGGCCGGCGACCACTCCCCCGTCCTGAGCTTCTCGCGGAGGTAGCGGCGGAAGCGGCGGGAGATGACCTCGTGCATGGAGCGGACGTCGTCCTGCCCCTCGAAGCTCTTGATCTCGAAGCGGCGGTACTCGCTCTTGCGGGGCAGGCCGTCCTCGAAGACCACCATGGAGGCCACCACGTCGTCACCCTGGAGGTGCGAGATGTCGAAGCACTCGATGCGCAGCGGGGCGGTGTCCAGCTCCAGCGCCTCGGCGATCTCCTCCAGGGCCCGGGAGCGGGTGGTCAGGTCACCCGCGCGCTTGGTCTTGTGCAGGGCCAGGGACTGCTGGGCGTTGCGGTGGACGGTCTCCATCAGGGACTTCTTGTCGCCGCGCTGCGGGATGCGCAGGCTGACCTGGGACCCGCGGCGGCCGCCGAGCCATTCGGCGACGGCGGGCGCGTCCTCGGGCAGGGCCGGGACCAGCACCTCCTTGGGCACCGCCTCGCCGCTCTCCTCGCCGTACAGCTGCTGGAGGGCGTGCTCGACCAGCCCGGCCGTGTCGACGGCCTCGACCTTGTCGGTGACCCAGCCGCGCTGGCCTCGCACCCGCCCGCCGCGGACGTGGAAGATCTGGACGGCCGCCTCCAGCTCGTCCTCGGCGACCGCGATCAGGTCGGCGTCGGTGGCGTCGGCGAGCACCACCGCGTTCTTCTCCATGGCGCGGCGCAGCGCCCCGATGTCGTCGCGGAGCCGGGCGGCCTTCTCGTACTCCATCTCCTCGGCGGCCTCCTGCATCTCTGCCTCGAGCCGGGTGAGGTAGGTGCCGGTGCGCCCGGCCATGAAGTCGCAGAAGTCCTCGGCCAGTTCCCGGTGCTCCTCGGGGGTGACCCGGCCCACGCAGGGGGCGGAGCACTTGCCGATGTAGCCCAGCAGGCAGGGGCGGCCGATCTGGGCGGAGCGCTTGAACACCCCGGCGGAGCAGGTGCGGACGGGGAACACCCGCAGCATCAGGTCGACGGTCTCGCGGATGGCCCAGGCGTGTCCGTACGGGCCGAAGTAGCGCACGCCCTTCTTCTTCGGGCCGCGCATGACCTGCACGCGGGGGTACTGCTCGTTGAGGGTGACGGCCAGCGACGGGTAGCTCTTGTCGTCCCGGTACTTGACGTTGAACCGGGGGTCGAACTCCTTGATCCAGGAGTACTCCAGCTGGAGCGCCTCGACCTCGGTGGAGACCACGGTCCACTCGACGGAGGCGGCCGTGGTCACCATGGTGGCGGTACGCGGGTGCAGCCCCGCCACGTCCTGGAAGTAACTGGCCAGGCGCTGGCGCAGGCTCTTGGCCTTCCCGACGTAGATCACCCGGTGGTGCTCGTCGCGGAATTTGTAGACCCCCGGGGAGTCGGGGACCTGTCCCGGTCTGGGGCGGTAGCTGGAAGGGTCGGCCATGGCATCAGCCTACTTGCGGCCTCTGACAACCGGGACGACCCCAACCCCGGCCCCGCCGGCGTTTGAGGCGCGGGGCACATCCGGCCCCGAGCCCGGCCAAACCCAGCCCCGCCGGCGTTTGAGGCGCCGGGCACATCCGGCCCCGGACCCGGCCAAACCCAGCCCCGCCGGCGTTTGAGGGAGGGCGTGCACGTCGTCCACCCAGTCGGCCGAGATCTCCCGGAACCAGGGGTTGATCCGGTCGGAGAAC
>NZ_JBEOXE010000033.1:0-85980 GCF_040296485.1 Streptomyces sp. NPDC002138
CAGGGGGGACCCTGTGGGAGAGTAGGACGCCGCCGAACAATTTTTCCGGGAAAGCCCCGCACCTTTTGGTGCGGGGCTTTTCTGCGTTCCGGACCAGTTCCTGATCCGAAATCGGGTGGCGGGCCGGGTGGGGGCTGCGCCTAGGATCTTGGGCATGAACCAGGACAGCCAGTACGTCATACGTGGGATCCGGGCCGACGAGTGGGAGAAGGTGAAGGAGCTGCGGCTGGCCGCGCTCGCCGATCCGGCGGCGCCGGTGGCCTTCCTCGAGTCTCCTACCGTGGCCGCGGCCCAGCCGGACGAGTTCTGGCAGGGGAGGGCGGAGGGCGGCGCCAAGGGGAGCGTGGTCCGGCAGTTCGTGGCCGAGGCGGCCGACGGGCGGTGGGTCGGGTCCGTGACCGTGCTTCTGGAGAGTGCCGGGGCGCGCGGGATCTTCGATGAGGAGATCCCGGTCGACCAGGGGCATCTCGTGGGGGTGTTCGTACGGCCCGAGCAGCGGGGGACCGGGCTCACGGAGGCGCTGTTCCAGGCCGCGCTGGACTGGGCCTGGTCGCTCGAGGAGCCGACGCGGGAGCGCGTACGCCTCTTCGTGCACGAGGAGAACGCGCGGGCCGCGGCCTTCTACCGGCGGTTCGGCTTCGAGGCGAGCGGGTTCACGGTCCCGATGCCGGGGGATTCCGGCGCCAAGGAGTTCGAGTACCTCATCGCGCGGCCCCGGGCCCAGGCCGTCTAGCGCGTCGCGAGGGGGAGGTCGGCCTGCGGCCAGCGGGAGCGGGCCTGTTCGCGGCTGCGGCACAGGGCCAGGACCGGGAGGCCGGTGGGGTCGGCCAGGAGGTCCGGGAGCTGCGGGATCGGGGCGACGGCCGCGATGTCGTCCAGGATCAGGGCAAGTGGTGGGTCGAGCCGACCGTGGGATGACCGTGCGGCCATGCGGCGGCCGTGCTCGACCACGCTTGCGGTGAGTGCGGTCAGCAGAGGCATCGCACCCGGGTGGGTGCGCGGGTCCTCGAGGGGCTCGCCCACCACGTACAGGCTGCCCCCTTCGGTCACGAACGATGCCAGGGTGAGCGAATCCGTTCGGTTCGGATTGCAGGCCTCGCGGATGTTGATGGAGGAGAGGCAGCTCAGCGCACGGGCGGTCAGGTGCTGGGCGAGTCCGCGGCGTTCGGGGTGGGCGGTGAGGGCGCTCTCGAGTTCGCCGGCCGCGCCGGGGGCCGCGTGGGGGTGGGTGCGCAGGATGCGTACCGGTTCCTGGGCGTTGGCGCCCTGGGCCCAGCGGTGAAGCTGTTTGAACGGGCGGCTGTCGAGCGCCACGGCCTGCAGCCAGCTCCGCAGGAGCGTTTCCGCGGTGTCGGCGACGGCCGCGTCGATACGGGCCTGGGGGCGTACGGGTGCCAGCAGGGCGACGGCGCGGGCCGCGGCGGTGTCGCGCTCGGCGCAGCCCTCGGCCGGGTTCCAGTGCATGCGGGCCGGGGTGTCGCAGAGGTGGGCGGGGTCGTAGAGGAGGACCGGGCCGAGTTTGGCGCGGGCGTCCTTGGTCTCGGCCCAGAGGGCGGGGGACGAGGTGACGATGAGGGCGGCGCCCTCCGCGGCGGCGATGCGGCCGGCCGCGGCGCGGTGGCGTTCGGCCGGGTCGGCGTACCGCAGGGCGGTGGTGGGCGCGGGGGCCGGTACCGGGGCGGGGGGCGTCGGCTGTGGCGGGCCGGCCGCCGGGGGGTAGCCGAAGCCGTACCGGTAGGCCTCGTCCTTGGGGGACGCGGGCCGGGCCGGTTCGGGGTCCGGGGACGGGGGTTCGTACCGCGGGGCGGGCTGGACCGGGACCGGGACCGGGGTCGCGGCCGCGACGGGGACCGGTTGGTCCGGGGCGGGCCGGGTCGGGAGCGGGGCCGGGGCCTGGGTGGTGGTGGTCGTGGCGGCGGGAGCCGGGTCGGGGGCCGGGGTCTGGCGGGCCAGGGCGCGGCGGGACTTCGTACGGGCGACGACGCCGATGACGAAGACGGTCGCGACGAAGAGCACGAGCAGCTGGCTGATGAAGGTGCCCCAGAACAGGCCCCAGCCCGACAGGGCGGCCGGGTCGGTGTCCGGCCACGCGCCCGCCACGTCGTGGGGTTGCGCTATCAGGGCGCGGATCGCCGACGGGGTGTGGCCGAAGGTGACGGTGTCCGGCCAGGCGCCGCGGGTGAACCAGGCGGCGAGGCCGGTGGCGGACCACACCAGGACGGCCAGGCCGAGGAGGAAGGCGAGCAGGGCGAGCAGCAGCCCGTCGGGGATGCCGCCGCGCTGCTCGCCGTGGGGGGATCGGGGGTCCGTACGGCGTGGGTCGGCCATGCTCAGGCCACCGTTGTCGCCGAGCCGGGGCCGTGGCCGCCGTTGCGGTGCCGTTCGATGAGCAGGGCTCGCTCCTCCGCTTCCAGTTCGGCCGCGAGCAGCTCGTCGGGGAGCTGGTGGGCGGCCGAGGATTCCGTCATCGCGCGGTCGGTGTAGACGAGGGGGCGTTCGGACTCGGTGATCAGGTGTTTGACCACCTGGACGTTGCCGTTGACGTCCCAGACCGCGATGCCGGGGGTGAGGGTGGGGATGATTTCGACGGCCCAGCGCGGGAGGCCGAGGACGCGGCCGGTGGCGCGTGCCTCGTCGGCTTTCTGGGCGTAGATGGTGCGGGTGGAGGCCATTTTGAGGATGGCGGAGGCTTCGCGCGCGGCGGCGCCGTCGACGACGTCCGAGAGGTGGTGGACGACGGCGACGAAGGACAGGCCGAGGCGGCGGCCGAACTTCAGGAGGCGCTGGAAGAGCTGGGCGACGAAGGGGGAGTTGATGATGTGCCATGCCTCTTCGACCAGGAAGATGCGTTTCTTCCGGTCTGGGCGGATCCATGTGTGTTCGAGCCAAACGCCCACGATCGCCATGAGGATGGGCATGGCGATGGAGTTGCGGTCGATGTGCGAGAGGTCGAAGACGATCAGGGGCGCGTCGAGGTCGATGCCGACGGAGGTGGGGCCGTCGAACATGCCGCGGAGGTCGCCGTCGACGAGGCGGTCCAGGACGAGGGCGACGTCCAGGCCCCAGGCCCGTACGTCGTCTATGCCGACGTTCATGGCCTCGGCGGATTCGGGTTCCGGGTGGCGCAGCTGGTCGACGATGTCCGTCAGTACGGGCTGCCGCTCGGTGATCGTCTCGTTGACGTAGGCGTGGGCGACCTTGAGGGCGAAGCCGGAGCGCTCGTCCAGGCCGTGGCCCATCGCGACCTCGATGATCGTGCGGAGCAGCGCGAGCTGGCCGGTGGTGGTGATCGCCGGGTCGAGCGGGTTGAGCCGGACGCCGCCGTCGAGGGCGGCCACCGGGTCGAGCCGGATGGGCATTATTCCGAGCTGCTGCGCGATCAGGTTCCACTCGCCGACGCCGTCCTCGCCCTGGGCGTCGAGGACGACGACCTGTCGGTCGCGGAAGCGGAGCTGGCGCAGGACGTAGGTCTTCTCCAGGGCGGACTTGCCGTTGCCGGATTCGCCGAGGACCAGCCAGTGGGGGGCCGGGAGCTGCTGGCCGTACAGCTGGAAGGGGTCGTAGATGTAGCCCTTGCCGCTGTAGACCTCGCGGCCGATGATGACGCCGGAGTCGCCGAGGCCGGGGGCGGCGGTGGGCAGGTACACGGCCTGGGCCTGGCCGGTGGAGGTGCGTACGGGGAGGCGGGTCGTCTCGACCTTTCCGAAGAGGAAGCTGGTGAAGGCGTCCGACATCGCGGACAGCGGATCTCGCATGGCGGCTTCTTCCCTCCGGCTAGCGTCGGATGCCGGTCGCGAACGGCAGTGTGTTCACAAAGGCGCGGTGGTGCTCGCGGTCGCACCACTCCAGCTTGAGGTACGACTTGCCGGCGGAGGCGCGGATGGTGCGCTTGTCGCGGGCGAGGGCTTCGGGGGATCTCGAGGACACGGTGATGTATCCGACGAGGTTGACTCCCGCGGCGCCGCTGGCGAGGTCTTCGCCGCGCTGGTCGAGGCGGCCGTGGGCCGCGATGTCGCGGGGGTCGACGGTGCGGTTCATCTTGGCGGCGCGGCTGGCGTCGGCCTCGTCGTTGGTCTTCTCCGTCAGCATGCGTTCGATGGCGATCTCGGTGGGTTCGAGGTCCATGGTGACGGCGACGGTGCGGATGACGTCCGGGGTGTGGACGAGGAGGGGGGCGAGGAAGTTGACGCCGACGGGGGTCATCGGCCACTCCTTCACCCACGCGGTGGCGTGGCACCAGGGGGCGCGGGTCGAGGACTCGCGGGTCTTGGCCTGGAGGTAGGTGGGTTCCATCGCATCGAGTTCGGCGGGCCAGGCGTTGCGCTTGGTCATGGCCTGGATGTGGTCGATGGGGTGGTCCGGGTCGTACATGGAGTGCACGAGGGAGGAGAGGCGGCCCTGGCCGAGGGGCTGGCGGACCCGGATGTCGGCTTCGGCGAGGCGGGCGCAGATGTCGGTGAGCTCGCGGGCCATGACGATGGCGAGGCCGGCGTCGCGGTCGAGCTTGCGGCCCTTGTGGGGGGTGCCGGCGCGGGCGATCGTGACGGCCTCGGCGGCGAGTTCGCGGGTGAAGTGCATGCAGGCGACGAGGTACGCGCGGTGCTGCTCGGAGGACGTCGACACCATCGACTGGAGCTGGTCGTAGGAGTCGCGGAGCCAGCCGGGGGCGGTGACGTCGCCGCGCTGGGCGACGTCCTTGGCGTGGGCGTCGGGGTCGGCCGGGAGGGTGCGGGCGAGCATCTGGAGGCGGGTGACGAAGCCGTCGCCGTTGGCCACGTGCTTGAGGAGGGTGCCGAAGCGGTCGACGAGGGCTTCCTGGTCCTCGCTGTCGCGCAGGCCGACGCCGGGGCCCTCGATCTCGATGGCGGCGGTGACGGTGCGGCGGTCGGCGTGCAGGAGCACGGCGATCTCGTCGGGGCCGAAGGGGGCGGCGAGCCAGTTGATCCGGCCGATGCCGGGGGGCGGGCCGACCTCGACCTCGCGGCCGTCGGAGCCGCGGGTGCCGGCTTCCATGGCGGTCGAGCGGTACGTCGTTCCGCGGCGCAGGGTCCGCTTGAAGCTGCGGTTGATCTCGAACCACCGGTAGAAGGTGCGGCCCTTGTAGGGGACGTACACGGCGGCGAGGGCGAGCACGGGGAAGCCGGCGAGCATGGCGATGCGCGGGGCGATGCCGGGGACGAGCAGTCCGCTCATCATGCCGAGGAACGCGCCGGCGATGATCAGCGCGATCTCGCCGGTCTCGCGGTTCTTGCCGACGATCGCGTTCGGCCGGGCCCGGCCGATGAGATACGTGCGGCGGGGCGCGATGGGGTGGATCTGGTGGGACTGCGTCGTCAACGCCCGTCACCTCCTGTGTTCTTCGTGCTGCTCGTGCCGGAGCCCGTGCGGGGCGGTGGTGCGGCTGCGGATCCGCCGCCGGATCCGCCGGTGGGGCGGCTGCTGTGGGCGGCCACGCCTCCGGAGAGGGGGTTGGCGGGGCGGGGGGCGGAGTTGCCGCCGCCGCCGTCGCCCGCGCGGTGGGAGCCGCGGCTGCTGTGCGTTTTGATGCCCTGGGAGACGAGCGAGGCCGGGGAGCTGATGACGGCGGCCGCCTGGGCGCCGTCGGTGGCCTTGCTGCGGTTGGAGCGGGCGGAGGCGATCTCGTCGCCGAAGCCGGGAACGAAACGGTAGATCATCGCGGACGCGAAGATGGCCAGGATGATGATGGCGAGGCCGGAGACGACGGCGGAGAGGGCATTCGGCCCCTTCTCGCCCGCGAGGGCTCCGGCGAGGCCGAGCACGATGACGATGACCGGCTTCACGAGGATGACGGCGATCATGATGCCCGCCCAGCGGCGGACGTGGCCCCACAGGTTGCGGTCGACGAGCCCGGCGTAGACGACGACGCCGAGGAGGGCGCCGACGTAGAGCAGGGCCGCCCGGATGACGAGTTCGAGGCAGAGCACGCCCGCGGCGGCGACGGTGACCAGGGAGACGACGATCAGCATGATGGGGCCGCCGCCGATGTCGTCGCCCTTTTTGAGGGCCTCGGCGAAGGAGCCGAAGAAGACGTCGCTCTGGCCGCCGGTGGCGGTGGCGATGACCTGGGTGACGCCGTCGGTGGCGGAGACGACGGTGTAGAGGATCAGGGGGGTGAAGGCGGAGGCGAGGACGGTGAGCCAGAGGAAGCCGATGGCTTCGGACATGGCGGTGGTGAAGGGGACGCCGCGGATGGCTCGCTTGGCGACGGCGAAGAGCCACAGGACGAGGGTGAGGATGGTGGAGGCGGCGAAGACGACGGCGTACTGCTTGAGGAAGGCGCCGTTGGTGAAGTCGACGTTGGCGGTGCTGGTGACGGCCTTGCTGAGCTTGCCGACGATCCAGGCGGCGGCGTCGGCGCAGCCCTTGGAGAGGGACGCGAGGGGGTTCAGGGCGTCTGTGGGGTCGGTGGGGGCGAGGCCTGTGCGGGGGGCTCCGCCGGTTGCGCCGTCGCCCTTTTCGCAGAATTCCTTGGCGGGGCCGCGGATCAGGTCGCAGGGGTCGTTGCTCGGCGACGGTGATGGCGACGCAGAGGGCGTCGGAGCGGGGGCGGCGGCCACCCGGGTGGCGAGCAGGACCGCCGTGGCCTGAAGGCCCGCGAGCGTGGAGGAGATCGCCAGAAGGCGGCGGCTAGCGCGCATAGGTGAAGCCTCCGAACTGCGATACGGCCTTGGCCATCTCATCGGCGGTGGCGGCGTTCTGGTCGCGGCCCACGGGCGCCGGGCCGTCCTTCTGCGTGAAGGTGGAGACCTTCCAGTCGCCGTTGACCCACTTGAGTTCGAAGGTGTTGGTGTACCAGCTCTCCGAGACGGGGTTGGTGGAGCCTTCGCCGGCCAGGCCGAACAGGGAGGAGTACCAGACGGACACGCTCGCGGTGTCGGCGTCGATCTTCTCGACCTTGGTGCCTACCGGGCTGGTACGGGATACGAACGTCAGCCCCTTGGGGGCCTTGCCTGCGGCGTCGAGGCCGATGCGTGACAGGAAGTTCTGGCCCGAGTAGACGCGGTCCAGCTCGCCCTGGCGTGCGGCGGCCACGTCGGGCGGGTACACGGCCTCGACGATGGTCTTGCGGCGTACGGGATCGAACATCCCGTCAGAGCTCAGGACCACCGCGAAGTTGGCGGCGGCGGACTGCGCGCCCTGTTCGTCGTGTGCGAATCCGCGGGGGATCGTGCCGTTCTTGCCGTCCACCGGGGTCGTGCCCGTGGGGGCCGTGGACGTGGTGGTCGGGGGTTTTGCGGATTGCGGGGTGGAGGGGGAGTCCTGGTTCTGGTTCGCGAACGCGATGGCGGCGATCAGGAGGACGACCACGCCGACGGCCGTGATGAGGCCGCGGGAGGGGCGGGGGCCGCGGCGGGGGCCCGGGTAGGGGTCCGAGGGGGAGTCCGGGAGGCGGGTGCGGGTCTGGCCGGTGCCGCCGACTTCGCCGTGGCCTGGGCCGGTGCCGCCGTACTGGTCGTCGTGGCTCATTCCCTGTCCGCCCCCTCGGCGTCGTACCCCGGTAGCGCTGGTGGCCGCGTGGACGCGGTCTGGTGAGTCGTCATCAGGTCGTGAGCCGGCGGCGTGGCTAGACGGCCATTCCGTAGACGATGGTGAACAGGGTGCCGAGGGAGCCGATGATGAACACTCCCGTCAGCCCGGCCACGATCAGGCCCTTGCCCTGTTCGGCGCTGAAGGTGTCGCGCAGGGCGGTCGCGCCGATGCGCTGTTTGGCCGCGCCCCAGATCGCGATGCCCAGGCAGAGCAGGATCGCCACGGCCATGACCACCTCGATCATGACTTTCGCTTCGTTGCCGAGACTTCCGAACGGGCCCCAGTTCGGGGCGATTCCGCCGATGATGGTGGTGATGTCGCCCTTTTCGGCTGCCAGGATCATGTAACTCACCGCCCCTGTATGGGTAGTTCTGTCAGTCCCCCGCCCGATGGCAGGGGACACGTCCTATCTTCGCTGATGAAATCGCCGTCGTATGTCGACTTGACGGCTCTCTTTACCTGATCTCCCGGTCCGGGCCCCGCCCACGTCCGCTGACCTGGTCACTCTGTGTATCACGGGGGGTGACCCCGGGCAATGATTGTCGTCTCGGCGTACGCGAGGCGAGCTGCGGGCCGGGTCGGGTGACCGCCGTTCGGCGCAGTGGGGCCGCGTGTCGTTGGCCCAACCCGCTGACATATGGACGTACTGACGGAATGTCGGACCATCGGAACGCGGAACGCGGGTCATGCTCCACCTGCTTCCGGCCGGAGCGCGCAACGTTCCACGATGAGAGACGACGCAAGGAGCAAACGGATGGGTTCCGCAACCAAGGCTGGTCGGCGTATGTGGCTGGCCGGTGGGCTCGCACTGCCGCTGGCGCTCGCGTTCACGGGGATCTCGGGCCCGGCGATGGCCGTCGCGCAGGAGGCGGGCGCCCCCACTCCGGGCGCCAAGTGTCACAACCAGGTCCGCACGGACGCGGCCGCCATGACGAAGGCGAAGGCGAAGGCGGCCAAGGCGGCCAAGGCGGCCAAGGGGGCCAAGGCCGCGCCGGTCGCGAGCGGTGGGCCCGGCTGCCCGGGGCCGCGCGGGCCGATGGGACCCAGGGGGCCCAAGGGGGAGCGGGGTTACAAGGGTGACCGGGGTGACCGGGGCTACAAGGGGGAGAGGGGTCCGGCCGGTCCGCCCGGGCACTGCACCGACGTGGCGACGGCGAAGGGCCTGAACGATCTGGAGTTCAGTGCCGCGCTCGTGCACGGCCGGACGTCCATCGGCGTGCGCAGGATGACGCCGACGGTGGGTTCTTACTACTGGCGTGACCTGACCGGTCCGCTGAACCCGGGGCACCCGCGGAACGCGTGCAGCGTGTCCATCGAGACCGAGGGCATGAACAGCGTGTTCGTGAAGGTGCTGACGACCACGGGCGCCGTGTACGAGAACTCCTGCACGTACTCGCCCACCGGGACGCTCACCTGCCCGTCGGGCTGGACGGCGCTGGTCAAGCCCTGATCTGTCTCCGGGGCCGTACGCCCGTCGCTGGCGCCGCGACCGGAAGCACGAGCCGGAGCGCGGGGCCAGCGGGGCGGGTCCGGGCGGAAGTCCGGGCGGGTCTCGGTCGCTCCGGGCGGGTCGGAGCGGTGCGCGGGGCGCTCAGACGAGGATGCTGGACGACGGCGGGACGAAGCCGTAGTGGCCGGGCGGGATGACGGCGACGGGGGAGCCGAATTGGCAGAACGGGCCGCGGGTGACGATGACCGGGTTGTCGGAGTGGTTCTCGATCTTCGCGAGGCCTCGGTGGCGCAGGCAGCCGTGGTAGCCGAAGACGGCCCGGCCGTTGATGACCACGGGTCCCTCGCCTTCGCGCGCCTGCGCTCGGACCTGCGCCTGGGCCTGCGCCGAGCCGCCGAGGGCGATGGCGAGGGTGGCGGCGGCCGCGAGGGTGCCGAGGGTGGTGGACAGGCGTCGCATGATCGAGAACCTCCATTGGGCCCGTAGTTGACGATCAACTTCCGGTTGTGTGGCTCAACGTAGGGTCTGCGTCGCCGCCAGTCACGGCCGCGAGGGGGCGTGTGGGTGCGCGAAAGGCGCACGTGTGTCCGGTGCGCGCGGGGCGGGCGCGGCGCGGGCCGCCGATGGGCCGTGTGGGTGCGGAGCGAGCCGGTACGAAGAATCCCGGCGGGGCGGTGTGGGGGCGGCGCCGGGCGCGGCGAACGGGTGAATCGGCGAACGGTCCCGGGCGCAGGTCCGTGGACCGGCGTGGACTGGCGTGGACAACGCCCCGGCGGCCCACGGCTCTTGTCAGTGGGGTGCGGCAGCCTGGTGGCATGACGACGACATCCTGGACCCTCGCGGACATCGAGGCGGCCATCCGGGCCGGCTGGTCGGCCGAGCTGGCCTGCCCCTCGGACATCACGCGCATCCCCTGGTCGGCCGACAATCCGGCGTGGGGCCACTGTGACATCACGGCGCTCGTCGTCCAGGACATGGCCGGGGGCGACCTGATGGTGGGTGAGGTCTTCCTCGACGGCCGCCAGGAGGGCTACCACTGCTGGAACCGGCTGGCCGGGGGCGTCCGGATCGACCTGACCCGGGAGCAGTTCCGGCGGGGCGAGACGGTGACGCCGGGGCGGGTCGTGCGGCGGCCGCGGGACCGGCGGCCGCGGCGCTGGGAGGAGTACCAGGTGCTGCGCCGGCGGGTCATGGAGAAGCTGGGCCCCCTGCCGGGGGTGGTGGAGGTGGCCGGGCGCGCGCTGCGGTACACGGACTTCGGCGGGCCGGGGGAGCCGCTGCTCGCCCTGCACGCGCACTTCATGGAGGGGCGGACCTTCGCGGACCTGGCCCGTGAGCTGGCCCCGCGGTGGCGGGTCATCGCCCTGGACCAGCGCGGGCACGGGGATTCGGACCGGGCGCCCGAGTACTCCCGGGAGGGTTATGTCGCGGACGCCGCGGCGGTACTGGACCACCTGATGGCGGGCCCGGCGGTGGTGCTGGGGCATTCGCTGGGCGGGGTCAATGCCTATCAGCTCGCCGCGCGTCGGCCGGAGCTGGTGCGGGCGGTGGTGGTGGAGGACGTCGGGGCGGTCGTCGACGACGACCTGTCCTTCGTCCTCGGCTGGCCGCGCCGGGCGGGCAGCCGGGAGGAGCTGCTGGAGGCGCTGGGGCGCGCGGCGGACTACCTGACGGACTCGCTGCGGGAGTACGAGGACGGGTGGGGGCTCGCCTTCGAGGCGCGGGACATCATCGCGTCCAGCGAGGCGATACAGGGGGACCACTGGGCGGACTGGCTGGCGGTGCGGCAGCCGACGCTGCTCGTGCGGGGGGAGCGCAGCACGGTGCTGTCGGCGGGGCACGCCCGGGAGATGGCGGCCCGGCGGCCGGGCGTGCGGCTGGTGGAGCTGCCCGCGGCGCACGGGGTGCACACCGATGACCCGGAGGGGTTCACCGCGGCGGTGCGGGAGTTCCTCGCGCGGCTCTGAGGCGCGCGCGGTACGCGGCTCCCGGTCCCGTTGCCCGGGGTCCGGCCCGGCACGGGGGTGCGGGCCGGGCCGCGGGGAGCGGAACCGGGAGCCGGGGGCCGGGGGCCGGGGGCCGGGGGAGCGGGGGCCTGCGGGCCGTGGGGTGGTGGGGTGGTGGGGCCGTCAGGACCAGTGGGAGGGGCGGGTCAGGGTGGGCGGGATGCGGGTGGCGGCGTCGCCGCGGGCCGCGTTCAGCTGGGCCTGGGTGAGGAAGATGCTGCCGGTGAGGTCGGCCCCGCTCAGGTTCGCGTCCCGGAAGTCCGCGCCGATCAGGTCGGTGGTGCGCAGGTCGGCGCCGCTGAGGTCGGCGGCGATCAGGTAGGCGCCGCGCAGGGTGGCGCCGCGCAGGTTCGCCCCGGACAGGCGGGCGCCCATCAGGTCCGCGCCCCGGTGGTTCTTCTTGCGGCCGGGGACGGTGGCCCGTACCAGGTCGCTGGTCTTGAGCAGCAGGGTGTTCACGGCGGCGCGACGGGCGCCGACGTCGGTGGCGGCCAGGGTCTCGGCGTCGGAGCGGGTCAGCGCCTCGGTCTCGGCCAGGGCGCGGCGCAGCTCCGGGTGGACGGGGCGGGCGGCCGGGAGGGTGAGGGCTTCGGCGAGGTAGAAGAGCAGCTCGTGGAGCTGGCGCATCACCGGGAAGACCTCGAACATCCGGCGGGAGGTGCCGGGGTGGGCGCGCCAGTCGCGGCCCTCGAAGGTGACCTGGGAGACCTGCTGGCCCGCGCCGAAGCAGTCGAAGACGGTGCAGCCCTGGAAGCCCTTGTCGCGCAGCGTGGTGTGGATGCCGCAGCGGAAGTCCTGCCGGAGGTTGGAGCAGGGGGTGCCGGCGGGCTTGTCCACGGCGAAGTCGGTGGACCGGGCGAAGGGCAGTGCGACGCAGCACAGGGCGAAGCAGTTCGCGCAGTCGGCCTGGAGCACGGGCAGGTCCGGGCCGGGGGCGGCGGGCGCCGGGCCGGCGGCGGCGGGTGCCGGGGCGGGGGCGGCGGCTGGGCGGGGCGCGGGGTGAGAGCGGGACACGGCTCCATTGTCCCCCGTCGGCGGCGGGGTCCGGCGCGCCCGCCCGGATCGCGGAACTCTCTTGAGCGGGATCGGAGCGCGGGGTGACCATGCCCCCCATGACAGAACTCATAGCGGTCGCCGTCATCACCCTCCTCGCGGTGATCAGCCCGGGGGCCGACTTCGCGATGGTGGTCCGCAACAGCTACCTGTACGGCCGCAGGACGGGGCTGTTCGCCGCGGTGGGCGTCGCGGCCGGGGTGCTGGTGCACGTCTCGTACACGATGCTCGGCGTCGGGCTGCTGATCGCCTCCTCCACCGGGCTGTTCACGGCGATCAAGCTGGCGGGCGCCGCGTATCTGGTGTGGATCGGGATCCGTACCTTCCGCACGCGCGCCGAGGTGACGCTGGACCTGGAGTCGAGGCCGGGGCTCTCGCCCCTGGGCGCGCTGCGCACGGGGTTCCTGACCAATGTGCTGAATCCGAAGACGACGCTGTTCGTGGTGTCCACGTTCACGCAGGTGGTGAATCCGCGGACGCCGGTGTGGCAGCAGGCGGGCTACGGGCTCTTCATGTCGCTGGCGCACCTCGGCTGGTTCGGGGCGGTGGCGCTGTTCTTCTCCGACTCGCGGCTGCGCGACCGGATGCTGAAGGCGCAGAAGACGCTGAACCGGGCGATCGGGTCGGTGCTGGTGGGGCTGGGGGTGACGCTGGGGCTGGCCCGCTGAGTTGCCGCCCGGGGCTGGTGCGGGCGGGTTACCTCTCGGTAGCGTGCGGTGCATGGCTGACGTGGCTGACCTGGACGACGCGGACGAGCTGGACGGCGCGGACGAGCTCGACGACGTACCGGCCGAGGGGTTCTACGAGCGGATCGACACCGGCCGTTTCCTCGCCTCCGCGTACACGCGGGGGCCCTGGGACCGGGGCTCGCAGCACGCCGGGCCGCCCGCCGCGCTGCTCGGGCGGGCCGTCGAGGAGCGCCCGGACGCCCGCGACGACATGCGGATCGCGCGCATCACCTACGAGATCGTGCGGCCGGTCCCGATCGGTCCGCTGGAGATCACGACCTCGGTCCTGCGGGCCGGGCGCGGCACCGAGGTGGTCGAGGCGGCGCTCGCGCCCGCCGGGGCCGCGCCGGTGATGCTCGCCCGGGCGCTGCGGATCCGGGTGGCCGGGGAACCGGTGCCGGCCGTCCTGCCGGGACCCGCCGTGCCGCCGCCCGCCGCGGTGGGGCGCACGCCGTTCTTCCCGGTGCCGTGGGCGACCGGCTATCACACGGCGATGGAGACCCGGTTCACCGAGGGGACGTTCGTCGAGCCGGGGCCGGGGACCTGCTGGATGCGGATGCGGGTGCCGCTGATCGTGGGCGAGGAGACCCGGCCGCTCGACCGGGTGCTGATCGCCGCCGATTCCGGCAACGGCATCAGCGCGGTGCTGGACTTCGCCAAGTACGTGTTCATCAACGGGGATCTGACGGTCCACCTGCACCGTCATCCGGTGGGCGAGTGGGCCTGCGTGGAGGCCCGCACCAGTGTGGACGCCGCCGGGATCGGGCTCGCGGACGCCCGGCTGCACGACGAGGAAGGGCCCATCGGGCGCAGTGCGCAGAGCCTGTACGTCGCGCCGCGCTGACGCTGTGACAGGCTCTCGCGCATGGACGCGCTGAGGGAGACCGATCCGGTACGGATCGGGGTGCACGTGCTGGTGGCCCGGCTGGGGGCCGGGGGGATGGGTCAGGTGTACCTCGGGCGGTCGCCCGGGGGGCGCCTGGTCGCCGTCAAGGTGGTCCGGGAGGAGATCCTCGGGCATCCGCAGGCGCTGGCGAGGTTCCGGCGCGAGGCGAGCACCGTGCGGGAGGTGCGGTCCGCGTACACGGCGCGGCTGATCGACGCCTCGCTGGAGCGGGCCCCGTACTGGCTGGCCACGGAGTACGTCGCCGGGCCCACGCTCGCGCACGCGGTGGGGGCCCGGGGCGCCCTGCCCGCGGCGACCTGCCGGGCGCTCGGGGCGGCGCTGGCGGAGGGGCTGGCCAGCGTGCACGAGCAGGGGGTGACGCACCGGGACGTGAAGCCGCAGAACGTGATCCTGGGCGCGCAGGGCCCGCAGCTGATCGACTTCGGCATAGCGCGCGGGGTCGGGGTGACCATGCTGACCCAGGAGGGGCAGGCGCCGGGGACCCCCGGGTTCACGGCGCCCGAGGTGCTGCTGGGCGGGGCGGGCGAGGCCCCGGCCGATGTCTTCGCGCTGGGGGCGCTGCTGGCGTACGCGGCGACCGGGCGGCCGCCGTTCGGGGCCGGGGAGGCGGCGAGCGTCTGGTACCGGACGGTGCACGAGCCCGTGGACGCGGCCGGGGTCGAGGCGGGGCTGGCGGCGCTGATCGAGGCGTGCGTGGCGAAGGACCCGGCGGCGCGGCCGTCCCCGGCGGAGGTGATCCGGCGCTGCGGGGTGACGCGGGCGCTGGTGGAGGACCCGGTGTACGCGGAGCTGGTGGCCGAGGGCCCGCCGCGCGGGGCGTCCCCGTCCGCCCCGGACGCGCCGACGGCCCCGCAGCCGCGGCCCGCGGGCACCCGGGTCCTGCCGGACCGGGGCTCGGAGCTCCGGCCGGACCCCGGCCCGGACGCCGGGCGGGAGCCGCGGCCGGAGGCCCGGCCGGAGTCTCGCCCGGAGTCCGGGCCGGAGTCCAGGCCGGAGTCCGGGCCGGATCCGCTGCCGGAGGCCCGGCCCGAGCCTCGCGTGGAGCCCCAGCCGGAGCCGCTGCCGGAGTCGCTGCTGGAGTCCCGGCCGGAGCCGCTGCTGGAGTCCCGGCCGGGATACGGCCTGGAGTTCCAGCCGGAGCTCCATCCGGAGCCGGGCCCGGAGTCCGGGCTGCATCCGTTGTCGGTGTTTCGGCCGGAGTCTCGCCCGGCGTCCCGGCGGGAGCCTGGCCTGGAGTCCCGGCCGGAGTCGCTGCCGGAGTCCCGGCCGGGATACGGCCTGGAGCCCCGGCCCGAGTCCCGGCCCGAGCCCCCGGCCGAATCGGGGCCCGGGTCACGCCCGGGGCCCCTTTCCGGGGCGGGCTCGGGGCCGGTGTCCGAGGGGCGGGCCGATCCGGTCGAGGACACCACGGCGTACGTCGCTCCCGCGTCCCCGCGCAAGCGGCGGCCCGGGGTCTGGCTCGCCGTCGGGGTCGCGCTGGCCGTGGCGGGGTCGGTGGCGTACTGGCAGTTCCCCCCGGGCGGCGGCGGTTCCGGGCTGTCCGGCCCCGGCGGGGCGGGGGCGAGTACCGAGGCGCGCTCGCCCGGGGCGAAGACGCCCGGCGCCGCGGCGAAGAAGGCCGGGCCGCCCGCCGACCACCTGGAGCAGAGCCGCACCTCGCGCGAGCGCTGGACGCTCGACAAGGACCCCGCGATGGCCAAGTACGGCAGCGGCCTGTGCAACGAACTCGCCGGCGAGGAGTCCGCGCCGGGCACCGGAATGGAGTCCTCCACCGTCTCCTCCTCCACCAACGGCGTGCCCGCCGCGACGATGACGGTGAAGATGCGGGCCAAGGGCGCGGGTGATCCGGACCGGGGGCCGCGCCCGGCTCCCTACTACGTCTCGGTGGCCGTCAAACCGCCGTCCCTGCTGGCGAGCGGGGCGCTCGGGCCCACGAGCGTGCCGGTGGACCTCTACGAGAGCTGGGACTCGGGCGAGTACCTGGACCTGAGCTACCCGACGCAGTTCCGCTCGTACGCGGACGGCAAGGGCAGCCGCCCGCCGGCCCTGGCGTCCGACCGGGGGGACTGGACGGTGGTCTTCTACCACGTCGAGGATGACCCCAAGCAGTACGCGCGTATCGCCTGTTCGGGGTTCCGGGTGGGGTAACGGCTCGCGACACGGGGGAAACAGAGGGAAATCGCCCCTTGAGGGGACATGCATGGGGGAGGGTTGACGGGTGCGCAGATTCTGGATGGTGGGCGGGATCGGGGTCGGGGTGTGCCTGACCTTCGTCCTGCTGCTCGTCGTCGGGACGTACTCGGCGGCCGCGGGGCTGGCCGGTCTCGGTGGCGCGGGTGGTCGCGGTGTCGGGCTGGCGCCGGGGGCCGTACCGGCGAAGTACCAGGCCCTGGTGCAGAAGTGGGGGAATCTGTGCCCCGCGATCAGCCCGCCGCTGCTGGCGGCCCAGCTGTACTCGGAGAGCGGCTGGAACCCGCAGGCGGTGAGTCCGGCGGACGCGCGGGGGATCGCGCAGTTCATCCCGGGGACCTGGGCGGGACACGGGGTCGACGGGGACGGCGACGGGGACCGGGACATCTGGGATCCGAACGACGCCATTCCGTCGGCGGCTTCCTACGACTGCGAGCTGGCCAAGGACGTCGCGGGGGTGCCGGGTGACGCGGCGTCGAACATGCTGGCCGCCTACAACGCGGGGGCGTACGCCGTCATCAAGTACCAGGGCGTGCCACCGTACAAGGAGACCCAGGGATACGTGAAGGAGATCACGACCCTGGCGGTGAGCTTCGCGAAGCCGGTCGGGCGGGTGGCACCTTCGCAACAGGCCGCCGGGGCCATTTACTTCGCGCAGAAGCAGCTGGGGACGCCGTACCTGTGGGGCGGCAACGGGACGGCCGACCAGGACGGGCGGTTCGACTGCTCGGGGCTGACGGTGGCGTCGTACAAGACGGTCGGGATCGATCTGCCGCGCGTGGCGAACGACCAGTACAACGCGGGGCCGCACCCTTCGCGGGCCGAACTGCTCCCCGGTGACCTGGTCTTCTTTTCCAATGACCTGACGAATTCGCGGGAGATCCACCACGTCGGGATGTACGTGGGCGGCGGATACATGATCAACGCGCCCTACACCGGGGCGGTGATCCGCTTCGACAAGATCGACAGTCCGGACTACTTCGGGGCGACCCGGGTCACCAAGGACGGCGCGCAGGCCCTGCCGGTGCGGGACGCGGGCGCGAAGGCGCCGTAGCGGGGCGCGAGGTGGCCCCGGCCGGCCCGTTCGGCCGGGCGCGGAGCCCGGAAGCGGGGGCGGCGGCGCTCGTCCGGCGCTCCGGGCACGCTCCGTTAACCCCAGGCCCTGAGCTGCGACGATGAGTCACTCTTGGGTAACGTTGGAGTGATCATTCGGTGGAGAGCGGAACGTAGGCGCCAGAACGGGCGTTCCATGGACACGGGGGTTGATCACGGGGGTCGAAGGGGCGCACACAGGGGTGCGTTCTCAGGGGAACCGAGGCAAGGGGCCGCGTCGCCATGGCTGGACTCACGACCGGTGGGCCGAATGTGGATGTCAGCCTGCTGTACGGCATCAACGGCCTGGCCCGGCGCGCTCCGGAGTCGGTCGACCGGATCGTCTCGTTCGTCGGCGAGTTCGGGCTGCCGCTCGCGATGGTGCTGCTCGTGCTGTGGTGCTGGCGCGGGGCCCGCAGGCAGGACGGGCCCGCCGCGGCCGAGGCGTTCGCCGCGCTGGTCTGGGCGCCGCTCGCGGCGGGGATCGCGCTGCTCGTGAACGTACCGCTGCGTGAATTCGTCGCCCGGCCGCGGCCGTTCCGCCAGCACGAGGGGCTGGAGGTGCTGGTCTCCGGCAAGGGCGGCGACTTCTCCTTCGTCAGCGACCACGCCACCCTCACGATGGCGCTCGCCGTCGGCGTCTTCATCGCGAACCGCAAGCTCGGGCTGATCGGCATCGGGCTGGCGCTGACGCAGGGCTTCTGCCGCGTGTACATGGGTGTCCACTACCCCACGGACGTCGTCGGCGGGCTCGCGCTCGGTACGGCGGTGGTCTTGCTGCTCGCGCCGCTGGCGATGGCCCTGCTGGGCCCGCTGGTGCGGGCGGTGGCGGGGTCGGCGCGGGTGGGGTGGATCGTCCGGGCGAAGGGGCACGGGGTGCCGCGGCCGCTGGACCTGCCGCATGCGCAGACCCCTCCCGGGGGGTACCCGCGCGAGAACGACCTGGCGGCCTGAGTCAGCCGGGTGCGTACGAGTTCCAGAGCGTGAGCAGGACCGCCGAGAGCAGGCACAGGGCCGCTCCGGCGAAGCAGAGGCGGACCGCGGCGGGGCGGGGGCGGGGGCGCCGGGGGCGCGGGGTCGGGGGGCTCGGGGGGCTTGGGGGTGGGGTGGTCATGGGCTGCCGCCGTCGTGGCGGGGGGTCTCGTGAGGGGTCTCGTGGGGGGCCTCGTGGTGGCGGGCCTCGGCGTCGGAGGTGTCGCGGCGGTGGCGTGAGCGCAGCCACAGGCCGGTCGCGGCGGCCGCCGCTGAGGTGAGGCCGATGGCCAGGGCCACGTCGCCGGGGCCGTCCGCCGTGCCGGTGGGTTGTGCCCAGGGGGGAGGGGCTGGGGTGGCTGCCCTTGCCGGGGCGGGGGCCAGGGCGAACAGGACGGCCCCTGTGAGGGCCAGGGTGCGGGGCGTTGTACGGGCGCGGGGGCGTCGTACCGGGGGGCTTCCGCGCATGGGGCTCCGCTCTGGAGGGGGGTGACTCCAGACCACCCGGTCGGGGGCGGTTCGGCCAGTGGGGCCGTCCGAACGGGGGACGTGCCCGTCGGGGCTCCGCCCCGGGCCCCGCGCCTCAAACGCCGGCGAGGCTGGATTTCGCCGCCCGGGGCTGCCAAGGGTGTGCGCCGCAAGCGCCGGCGGGGCTGGATGTGGCCGCGCTGGGTCTCCCGGGTGTGCGCCTCAAACGCCGGCGGGGCTGGGGTTGGGCGGCCTGGGCCGTCGGGGCTCCGCCCCGGGCCCCGCGCCTCAAGCGCCGGCGAGGCTGGATTTGCGGGGCTGGATGTGGCTGCCCGGGGGTGGGATGGGGTGTTCCGGGTTAGCCCGTCAGATGGGCTGTGGCGTCCTTGCGGGCCAGGTCTCTGGAGCGGCGGGCTGGGCCGCGCCAGCCGCAGGTGCAGGTGGCCAGGCAGAACGAGCCGCGTTCCGCGGTGGTGATGGTGTGACCGCCCGGCGGTGGCGGGCCCGCGGGGGTGCGCGGGAGCGGTACGGCCGCAAGCGGAGGGACGAAGGGCGCCAGGGGGTGCGTGTCCACGGGACCACCGTACCCGGGTCGGGTGCGGGTGCGGGAGGGCCGCGGGCCGTGACGGGGAACCCGGGGACTCGTTAACCGGAGCGGGTGGGGGCCTCGGGCAAGCACGGTTCATGCGTTGGGGGTTGGCAGGCGATGGTGGTGCACCAGCACAGGCGGCGGGGGGCGGCGGCCGTGGCCGTGGCGGCCATGGTGACGATCGGCGGGTGCGGCGGCCCGGAAGGGGCCTCCGCGAGCGCCGACAGCCGCCCGCCCGGTGACGCGACGGCGGCCGTGCGCGGCGCCGCCGACGGGCTGACCCGCAGCGGCAGCGCCCAGGCGCGCACGGCGATGGAAATGGCCACCGGCGGCACCCGGATCACCATCCGGGGCGAGGGCGGGGTCGATTTCACGCACCGGATGGGCCAGCTCCTGGTGATGCTCCCGGCCGACGTGACCGGCAAGCCGGGCCACCGTCCGATCACCGAGCTGCTCACCCCGGGCGCCCTCTACATGAAGAACCGGGGCGCGGGCGTGCCCGCCGACAAGTGGGTCCGGGTCGATACCACGGCCCTCGCGGACGGGAACCTCGTCACCGGCGGGGCCACCGATCCGATCACCGCCGCCGAGCTGCTGCGCGGGGCGCAGGGGGTGACGTACGTCGGCGAGACGGACCTGTCGGGGACGAAGGTCCGGCACTACACGGGCACCACCGACATCGGGCGGGCCGCGAAGGCCGCGTCGCCGGACGTGCGGGCGGCGCTGGAGGCGGCGGCGAAAGGGTTCAGCAAGGACACCGTGCCGTTCGACGTGTACCTGGACCTCGAGGGCCGGCTGCGGAAGGTCCGGCACCGCTTCAGCTATGTCAACAATGGCGTGATCGATGTCTCGTCGACCACGCTGCTGTACGGCTTCGGTACTCCGGTGAGCGTCGTTCTCCCCGCAAGCGGGGACATTTTCGCCGGGAAGATCGCGGACTAGACCAGTGCGGGGGTGTCGGACCGTGCGATCGGGTCATGCCCGGGTAGCCGGAAATGGTCCATCCGTGTCATGTGCGCAGCGAGCCGTGCTCCCTAGGCTGGGAGCCGAGCAGTCCGATGCCCGGTGGCGGCAGGAAGAGGTGACACGCGTGACTCCCGCAGGCGGTACGACGGTGCAGGACCACGTGGCACTCGCCGAGATCGAGCTGTGCGGCGAGCTGATCATCGCGGCGTCCGCCGCCGCCGAGGAGCGGCTCAGTCAGGACCGGATCGACGAGGTGCTCGGCGCGATCTGCTGCCCGTAGCGCCCGTCCCGCCCGCCCCGCCCGTCCCTCCCACCTCGCGAGCCCCTCGAGCCCCGCGAGTCCCGCCCGCGGCGCGCGGCCCGCGCGTCAGGTGCGCAGCAGACGGGCGATCGCCTTCGTCGCCTCCTCCACCTTCGCGTCGATCTCGGCGCCGCCCTTGACCGCCGCGTCGGCGACGCAGTGGCGCAGGTGCTCTTCGAGCAGTTGCAGTGCGAAGGACTGGAGGGCCTTCGTACTGGCCGAGACCTGGGTGAGTATGTCGATGCAGTAGACGTCCTCGTCCACGAGCCGTTGCAGCCCGCGGATCTGGCCCTCGATCCGGCGCAGGCGCTTGAGGTGCTCGGCCTTCTGGTGGTGGTAGCCGTGCACGGCGGGGGCTTCGGGGCCCTCTTCCTGCGCGGGGCCGGCCGCCGCTGCCTCGGTGGTCGTCATGCGTCCTCCCGTGGTCCGTACTGTCCGTACTGGGGGTGTATACCCCTCATGGGTATAGGGTACCGGCCACCGCGCGCGGGGGCAGGGGCCCGTACTGCTTCACTCTGCCTGATGGAGGACACTGGGGAACCGCCGGTTAGCCGTGGCTGGAGGATGCGCCTAGCATCAGCCTGACCGAATCCAATGCACCCCGAGGACCTCACGTGCGATTTCGTCTGACCCCCAGGGAGACGAGCTTCTACGACATGTTCGCCGCCTCCGCGGACAACATCGTCACGGGCTCGAAGCTCCTGATGGAACTGCTCGGGGCGGACTCGTCCGCGCGGGCCGAGATCGCGGAGCGGATGCGGGCGGCGGAGCACGCGGGGGACGACGCGACCCACGCGATCTTCCACCAGCTGAACTCCTCCTTCATCACGCCGTTCGACCGCGAGGACATCTACAACCTGGCGTCCTGCCTCGACGACATCATGGACTTCATGGAGGAGGCGGTCGACCTGGTCGTCCTCTACCAGGTCGAGGAGCTGCCCAAGGGCGTCGAGCAGCAGATCGAGGTCCTGGCGCGGGCGGCTGAGCTGACCGCCGAGGCGATGCCGCACCTGCGGACGATGGACAACCTCACCGAGTACTGGATCGAGGTCAACCGGCTGGAGAACCAGGCCGACCAGATCCACCGCAAGCTGCTCGCCCACCTCTTCAACGGCAAGTACGACGCCATGGAGGTGCTCAAGCTCAAGCAGATCGTCGACGTGCTTGAAGAGGCCGCCGACGCGTTCGAGCACGTCGCGAACACGGTGGAGACCATCGCGGTCAAGGAGTCCTGAACCTCGTGGACACCTTCGCGCTGATCGTGACCATCGGTGTCGCGCTCGGCTTCACCTATACCAACGGCTTCCACGACTCGGCGAACGCGATCGCGACCTCGGTCTCGACGCGGGCGCTGACGCCGCGCGCCGCCCTCGCGATGGCGGCGGTGATGAACCTCGCCGGTGCCTTCCTGGGCAGCGGGGTGGCCAAGACGGTCAGCAAGGGGCTCATCGAGACCCCGCACGGTGACAGGGGGATGTGGATCCTCTTCTCCGCGCTGGTCGGGGCGATCGTCTGGAACCTTGTCACCTGGTACTTCGGCCTGCCGTCCTCCTCCTCGCACGCGCTGTTCGGCGGCATGGTGGGCGCGGCGCTGGCCGGCGGGATCGGCGTCATCTGGCACGGGGTGCTGGAGAAGGTCGTCATCCCGATGTTCCTGTCGCCGGTCGTCGGCCTGGTCGTGGGCTATCTGGTGATGGTCGCGATCATGTGGATGTTCCGCCGGTCCAACCCGCACAAGGCCAAGCGCGGCTTCCGCATCGCCCAGACCGTCTCGGCGGCCGCGATGGCCCTCGGTCACGGCCTGCAGGACGCGCAGAAGACGATGGGCATCGTGGTGATGGCCCTGGTCATCGCCGACGTCCAGAACGACGGCGACCCGATCCCGGTCTGGGTCAAGATCGCCTGTGCCGTGATGCTCTCGCTCGGTACGTACGCCGGCGGCTGGCGCATCATGCGCACCCTCGGCCGCAAGATCATCGAGCTGGACCCGCCGCAGGGCTTCGCCGCCGAGACCACGGGTGCGTCGATCATGTACACGGCGTCGTACCTGTACCAGGCGCCGATCTCCACCACCCACGTGATCACCTCGGCGATCATGGGCGTGGGCGCGACCAAGCGGGTGAACGCGGTTCGCTGGGGCGTCGCCAAGAACATCATCCTGGGATGGTTCATCACCATGCCCGCGGCGGCCATGGTGGCCGCGCTCAGTTTCTGGCTCGTGAACCTCGCCGTCGGCTGAGGCGACCGGCGGCAAAGAAGCGGGCCGGCTCCCCCCACCCAGGGGGAGCCGGCCCTTTTCTTTCTTTCGCCTTGCGGTGGCACCGCCATGCAGCACCGCAGGACGTCTTTCACATCCCGGCTCAGCCGAAGCGGCCCGAGATGTAGTCCTCGGTCGCCTGCACGGACGGGTTGGAGAAGATCCGGTCCGTGTCGTCGATCTCGACCAGCTTTCCGGGCTGGCCGACCGCGGAGAGGTTGAAGAAGGCGGTGCGGTCGGAGACGCGCGCGGCCTGCTGCATGTTGTGCGTCACGATGACGATCGTGAAGCGCTCCTTCAGCTCGCCGATCAGGTCCTCGATCGCGAGGGTGGAGATCGGGTCGAGGGCCGAGCAGGGCTCGTCCATCAGCAGGACCTGGGGCTCGACCGCGATGGCGCGGGCGATGCACAGGCGCTGCTGCTGGCCGCCGGAGAGGCCGGAGCCGGGCTTGTTCAGGCGGTCCTTGACCTCGTTCCAGAGGTTGGCGCCCTGGAGGGACTTCTCGACGATCTCGGTCAGCTCGGACTTGCGGAAGCTGCCGTTCAGGCGCAGGCCCGCCGCCACGTTGTCGAAGATCGACATGGTGGGGAAGGGGTTCGGGCGCTGGAAGACCATGCCGACCGTGCGGCGGACCGCGACCGGGTCGACGCCGGGACCGTACAGGTTCTCGTCGTCCAGCAGCACCTTGCCCTCGACGCGGCCACCGGGGGTGACCTCGTGCATGCGGTTCAGGGTGCGCAGGAAGGTGGACTTGCCACAGCCGGAGGGGCCGATGAAGGCCGTCACCGAGCGGGGCTCGACGGTCATGGAGATGTCGTCGATCGCCTTGTGGCTGCCGTAGAAGGCGGAGAGGCCGCTGACATCGATGCGCTTGGCCATGAGGGGGTCACTTCTCTTTCATGCGGTCACACGCGGCGGAGCCGCATAGTCGATACCTAGCGGCCGGTCTTCGGGGCCTTCCAGCGCGCGATACCGCGAGCCACCAGGTTCAAGATCATGACGAAGGCGATCAGGACGAGGGCTGCGCCCCAGGCCCGGTCGTAGGAGGCGTCACTGCCGACCTTGTACTGCTCCCAGATGTACAGGGGGAGCGAGGACTGCGCGCCTTCGAAGGGGTTGCCGTTGATCAGCTGGGTACCGAAGACCAGCAGCATGATCGGGGCGGTCTCACCGGCGATGCGGGCGATGGCCAGCATGACACCGGTGGAGATGCCGCCGATGGCGGTGGGGAGGACCACCTTGAGGATCACGCGCCACTTCGGGACGCCGAGGGCGAGGGCCGCCTCGCGCAGCTCGTTCGGGACGAGCTTGAGCATCTCCTCGGTGGAGCGGACCACGACCGGCATCATCAGGATCGACAGGGCCATGGCGCCGCCGAAACCGGAGGGGCCGAAGCCGAGCATCAGGTTCCAGGTCGTCAGGATGAACAGACCCGCGACGATGGAGGGGATGCCGGTCATGACGTCGACGAAGAAGGTCACGGACTTGGCCAGCGAGCCCCGGCCGTATTCGACCAGGTAGACCGCGGTCAGCAGGCCGATGGGGGCGGCGATCGCGGTGGCCAGGCCGACCTGCTCCATCGTGCCGAGCAGGGCGTGGTAGACGCCGCCGCCCTTCTCGAAGCTGGTCACGCCGTTCATCGAGTGGCTCAGGAAGGCCCCGTCGAGGACCTTGATGCCCTTGCTGATCGTGGTCCACAGCAGCGACACCAGCGGGACGACCGCGAGCAGGAAGCAGACCCACACGACGGAGGTCGCGACCCGGTCCTTGGCCTGGCGGCGGTTCTCGATGACCGCGCTGGCGGTGTACGTGATGGCGACGAACAGCAGCGCGGCGATCAGGCCCCACTGGATCCGGCTGGCGAGACCGAAGACGGCGCCGATGCCGCAGCCGAGGGCGACGGAGACGACCGCGATGCCGGCCGGGGCCCAGCGGGGCAGGCCACCGCGGGTGAGGCGGGTGGGGGCGACGGACTTGCGGGCCCGGGTGGGGCGCTGGTCCTGAATGACGTGGCTCATCAGGCGTTCGCCCCCGAGAAGTCCTTGCGACGGGCGATGATCAGCCGGGCCGCGCCGTTGACCAGCAGGGTGAGCAGGAAGAGCACCAGGCCGGAGGCGATCAGCGCGTCGCGGCCGTACTCGTTGGCCTCGTCGAACTTCGCGGCGATGTTCTGGGCGAAGGTGCCGCCGCCGGGGTCGAGGATGTGGCCGGAGATCAGGAAGCTCGGCGACAGGACGGTCGCGACGGCCATCGTCTCGCCGAGCGCGCGGCCGAGGCCCAGCATCGAGGCGGAGATGACGCCGGAGCGGCCGAAGGGCAGGACCGACATCCGGATGACCTCCCAGCGGGTCGCGCCGAGGGCCAGGGCGGCCTCCTCGTTCATGCGCGGGACCTGGAGGAAGACCTCGCGGCTGACGCTCGTGATGATCGGGAGGATCATGATCGCGAGCAGGATGCCGACGGTGAAGATCGAGCGGGCCACGCCGACCTGGGTCTTGTCGAAGACGTAGGTCCAGCCCATGTACTCGTCGAGCCAGAGGTTCAGGCCGCCGAGGTAGGGGACGAGGAAGAGCGCGCCCCAGATGCCGTAGACGATCGAGGGGACCGCGGCGAGCAGGTCGACCACGTACGCGAGCGGCTGGGCCAGCTTGCGCGGCGCGTAGTGCGAGATGAAGAGGGCGATGCCGACGGCGATCGGAACCGCGATGGCCATCGCGATGATCGAGCTGACGACGGTGCCGAAGAGCAGGACGGCTATGCCGAAGACGGGCGGGGTGGCCGACGCGTTCCAGTCGAGGGTGGTGAGGAAGTTGCCCTTGTTGCCCTCGAGGGCGATCGACGCACGGTAGGCGAGGAAGATGGCGATCGACGCCATGATCACCAGGAGCAGGATGCCGGAACCCTTGGAGAGCCCGGCGAAGATCTTGTCACCGGCGCGACCGGTGGACCTCGTGCTCTTGGCGACAGGCGGAGCCGTGTCTGTCTGGGTGGGTGTGGTGGAAGCCATGGTCTTTCCGGTCTGTGTGGGGGGCGGGCCCCCTGGCGGCGGTGCACCGGATTCCCCTGGGTGGAAGGGGAGGGTCCCCGGGCGCCTGCCCCTCCGGACGGGGAGGGGCAGGCACCGCGGGGCTCAGGATCAGGCCAGCGACTTGATGACTTCGCGGACCTTGGTGTTGATCTCGGCCGGGATCGGGGCGTAGCCGTTGTCCGTGAGGAGCTTCTGGCCCGCGTCCGAGGCGGTGTAGTTCAGGAAGGACTGCATGGTCTTGAGCGTGTCGGGCTTGTTGCCCTTGTCGCAGACGACCTCGTACGTGACCAGGACGATCGGGTAGGCACCCTCGGTCTTGGTGGCGTAGTCGAGCTTCAGGGCCAGGTCGGAGCCGGTGCCGACGACCTTGGCAGCGGCGATGGCCTTGGAGGCGTTCTCGGCCGAGGCCTTGACCGGGGCGGCGGCACCGGTGTTGATGTCGACCGTCTTGATGCTCTGCGAGGAGGCGTAGGACAGCTCGAAGTAGCCGATGGCGCCGTCGACCGACTTGACCTGGGAGGCGACGCTGGCGGAGCCGTTGGCGGACTGGCCACCGGGGGCCGGCCACTTCTTCGCGGGGTCGTAGGTCCAGGCGTCGGGCGCGGTGGCCTTGAGGTACTTGGTGAGGTTCTCGGTGGTGCCCGAGTCCTCGGAGCGGTGGAACGCCTGGATGGCGGTGGAGGGAAGCGTGACGCCCGGGTTCAGCTTCTTGATCGCCTCGTCGTCCCACTTCTTGATCTTGTCGTTGAAGATCGCGGCGAGGGTGGGGGCGTCCAGCGTCAGCTTGTCCACGCCGGCGACGTTGAAGCCGATGGCGATGGGGCCGCCGACCATGGGCAGGTTGATGCCCTGGCCGCCGGTGCAGACCTTCTTCGACGCCTCGACGTCGGCGGGCTTGAGCGGCGAGTCCGAGCCGGCGAAACCGACGGTGCCCTGGGTGAAGAGCGTGATGCCCTCACCGGAGGAGGAGGACTTGTAGTTGACCTCGACGCCCGAGCAGGCGGCCATGTAGTTCTTCACCCACAGGTCGACCGCGTTCTTCTGGGCGGAGGAGCCGGAAGCGAGGAGCTGGCCCTTGGCGCCGTCGCACTTGACGTCGCCGGCGGCGGCGGAGGGCTTCGCGGTGCCGGAGCCGTTGTCCTTGGTGGTGTTGTTGTCCGAACCGCACGCCGTGAGGACCAGGGCACCGGACACGACGAGCGCACCGAGCACGGAGGCACGGAGCCGGTTGTTGCGCTGAAGCTTCACTTTCGGGTGTTCCTTCCAGAAGCCGCCGGCCGCTTTCTGTATCGGGGCGGCGTGCGAAGAGGACTACGTCGGTCGCGCGGGGGCCGGGCCGATTCGGCGGGCGGCTCGCACCGTGCAGTTCCGAAATTAGGCAGATCAGGTGAAGCGGCCGACGGTCGTGAGTGAACGGACGGTGAACCGTGGCGGACGGCCTGGTGCGGGGGGCGGGTTGGTTGCCGGGGGGTATCGGGGCGTTACCTTGCCGTTATTGTGCCGTGACGTGGGTGGGGGTGGCGGCGGGGGGCCGGAGGGTGGCGTCTGTGGGGGTGGCCGGAAATCGCCGTCGCCGTTGCGGGCCCTGAGCCTGGCCCGGCCGCGGGTTCGGCCGGGCTGGAGTGGCCCCGGGGGTCAGGCCGTGGGGACTGCTGTGGGGAGCCACAGGTGGTGGAACGTGAAGCGGGCGGCTTCCACCTCGTGGCGCTGGTCGGCGTGGAGGACGCCGAGGGCGTAGGCCGTGGCGGGGGCGATGCGGGGGGTGCGGGCCGCCGTCGAGGAGGCGGCCGCCGCCTCGGCCGCGTCACGGTGGCGGTCCAGGGCCTCGCAGGCTGCCGCCAGCCGGGTCACGTCCTCGCCGAGGGCCTCCCGCGCGTACCGGTGCACCCGCAGCAGGCGGCGTACCTCGTGCCAGGGCGCGTCCTGGTGGGAGTCGTCGATCAGGGCGTCGGCGTTGTACGGCCGGGCCGCCCGGGTCAGCGGCAGCGCCGTCACGGCCGCGGACAGCCGGGACTCGGCGAGCGCGGCGAGGGGAACCAGTACGTCGTCCACCCGCCCCCGCGCCGCCACCGCGTTCAGCGGTACCTCGGAGGCCAGCACGGCCACCGCGTCGGCCACCGCGTGGAAGCGGGACGACCCGAGTGCCTGCAGGGTGGCCGAGTGGGCCCGCGTACGGGCCAGCGTCAGCTGCCGCTCCAGCAGCGCGGCCGCCCGCGCCGCGCCCACGGTGAGCGCGCCGGATCCGGCCGCGCCGCGCGGCGCGGGGACCTCCGGGGCCCCCGACAGCCGGTGCAGCGCGTCCAGCAGCCGGGTCAGCCGGGCCCCGTACGCGTGTTCGTCGGCCAGGGTCGAGGACAGCCACACCAGCTCGGTGCGCAGGCCGTCCGCCCAGGCGGATTCGGTGACCGACCTGAAGGTGGCCAGGGAGCCCCCGATGCGGCGCGCGGCCCCCCGCAGGCCGCGCGCCGCCTCGCTTCCGCCGTCCGCGTCGGCCCCGCTCGCCTCGTGCAGGCGCAAGCCCCGCAGGAAAGCGGTGGCCTGCGAGCGCAGGTAGGCGCCGAGCACATCGCCCGCCGTCGCCGTACCCGCTGTCAGGTCATGGTTTTGCTGAGCCACGCCGGCGCCTCCGGGCGTCTATGAGCATCTCCTGTACGTGCCGCAGCGGCTGGCCCTCGGAGTCCGTGCAGTGCCGGGTCCAGTTCCCGTCCGGTCCCAGGTGCCAGGAGGAGGTGGCATCGGACATGCCGGTCTCCAGCAGCCGGTCCAGGGCCGCGCGGTGTGCCGGATCGACGACCCTGACCAGGGCCTCGATGCGGCGGTCGAGATTGCGGTGCATCATGTCGGCGCTGCCGATCCACACCTCGGGCTCGCCGCCGTTGGCGAAGGCGAAGACCCGGGAGTGTTCGAGGAAGCGGCCGAGGATGGAGCGGACCCGGATGTTCTCCGAGAGCCCGGCGACGCCGGGGCGCACGGCGCAGATCCCGCGCACCCAGATGTCGACCGGTACGCCCGCCTGCGAGGCCCGGTAGAGCGAGTCGATCAGGGCCTCGTCGACGATCGAGTTGAGCTTGAGCCGGACGTACGCCGGGCGGCCCGCCTTCTGGTGGGCGGTCTCCTTGTCGATCCGGGAGACCAGGCCGTCGCGCAGCGACTTGGGCGCGGTCAGCAGCCGGCGGTAGGTCTCGCGGCGCGAGTAGCCGGACAGCCGGTTGAAGAGGTCGGAGAGGTCCGCGCCGACCTGCGGGTCCGCGGTGAGCAGGCCGAGGTCCTCGTAGAGGCGGGCGGTCTTGGGGTGGTAGTTGCCGGTGCCGACGTGCGCGTAGCGGCGCAGCGTGTCGCCTTCCTGGCGGACCACGAGGGAGAGCTTGGAGTGTGTCTTGAGGCCGACCAGGCCGTAGACGACGTGGCAGCCGGACTCCTCCAGCTTGCGCGCCCATTTGATGTTGGCCTGCTCGTCGAAGCGGGCCTTGATCTCGACGAGTACGAGGACCTGCTTGCCGGATTCGGCGGCGTCTATGAGGGCGTCGACGATCGGGGAGTCGCCGGAGGTCCGGTAGAGCGTCTGCTTGATCGCGAGGACGTCCGGGTCGGCGGCGGCCTGCTCCAGGAACGCCTGCACGGAGGTGGAGAACGAGTCGTACGGGTGGTGCAGGAGCACGTCCCGCTCGCGCAGCGCCGCGAAGATGTCCGGGGCGGAGGCCGATTCGACCTCGGCGAGGTCGCGGTGGGTTCCGGCGATGAACTTGGGGTACTTCAGCTCGGGCCGGTCCAGGGAGGCCACGCCGAAGAGCCCGGTCAGGTCCAGCGGGCCCGGCAGCGGGTACACCTCGGCCGCGGAGATCTTCAGCTCCTGGACGAGCAGGTCCAGTACGCCCGCGTCGATGGACTCCTCGACCTCCAGGCGCACGGGCGGGCCGAAGCGGCGCCGCATGAGCTCCTTCTCCAGGGCCTGGAGGAGGTTCTCCGCGTCGTCCTCCTCCACTTCCAGGTCCTCGTTGCGGGTCACCCGGAACATGTGCTGCGCCAGCACCTCCATGCCCGGGAACAGCTCCTCCAGGTGCGCGGCGATGACGTCCTCCAGCGGGACGTAGCGCTGCGGGGAGGCTTCGAGGAAGCGGGAGAGGAGCGGCGGGACCTTCACGCGGGCGAAGTGGCGGTGGCCGCTGACGGGGTTGCGCACGACGACGGCGAGGTTGAGCGAGAGCCCGGAGATGTACGGGAAGGGGTGCGCGGGGTCCACGGCCAGCGGGGTGAGCACCGGGAAGATCTGGTTGCGGAACAGGGTGAAGAGGCGCGCCTGCTCCTTCTCGGTGAGGTCGTGCCAGCGGATGAGGTGGATGCCCTCTTCGGCGAGCTGGGGGGCCACGTCCTGCTGGTAGCAGGCGGCGTGGCGGGCCATGAGTTCGCGCGAGCGGGTCCAGATGAGGTCGAGGACCTCGCGCGGCTGGAGGCCGGAGGCCGAGCGGGTGGCGACGCCGGTGGCGATGCGCCGCTTGAGGCCGGCCACCCGGACCATGAAGAACTCGTCGAGGTTGCTCGCGAAGATGGCGAGGAAGTTGGCGCGTTCCAGGAGCGGGGTCGCCGGGTCCTCGGCGAGTTCCAGCACCCGCTCGTTGAAGGCGAGCCAGCTGCGCTCCCGGTCGAGGAAGCGGCCGGCGGGCAGCTCGCCGTCGTCCTTGAGCTCGTACGCGTCGAGATCCGCGTCGAGGTCGGGTTCGAGATCCACGTGGGGGCGGTGCGCGGCTATGGACCCCAGGCGTGCGTGCCGCTCGGCCTGGGAGTGCTGGACGGGGACCTCGGTGGGGCTGGCGCCGGGCTTGTGGCTCATGACTCCATTCTTCCGCGCACGCGGGAAGACAGGCGCGTCGGAAGCGTCCGCGAGTGGTCGAAGTCCTGGCTGCATGCACGGAGAGTCGCAAGCGCGTCTGAATGCCCGGTTAATGGCGTGTGGCATCCAGGGTGCTGCTGGTGTCCGGGGTGGCGCGGGGGTCCCGGGGCGCGCGCGGGCGCGCCCCGGGCCCGGGCCGTGAGCCGACGTGGCCGGTTCGGCCGTTCGGTCAGCTCTCGGTGCGGTACATCAGGTCCACCTCGTGCGTGACGAAGCCGAGGCCCTCGTAGACGGCGAGGGCCGCGGGGTTGTCGGCGTCCACGTACAGCATGGCGGTGGGGAGCCCGGCCGCGGCCAGATGGCGCAGTCCGATGGCGGTGAGGGCCTTGCCGAGGCCGCCGCCCTGGGCGCCGGGCAGGACGCCGACCACGTAGACCTCGCCGAGCTGCTGTTCGGCGTGGACCTTGGTCCAGTGGAAGCCGACGAGCCGGCCGTCGCGCTCGGCGAGGAAGAAGCCCTTCGGGTCGAACCAGGGCTGCGCGATCCGGTCGTCGAGGTCCCGCTGGTCGAGCGAGCCCTGTTCGGGGTGGTGGGCGAAGGCCGCCGCGTTCGCCGCGAGCCAGGCCGCGTCGTCCGCGCCGGGTACGAAGGTGCGTACGGTCACTCCCGCGGGCAGGGCCGGATCGGGCAGCGGGGCCGCGTCCGGGCCGAGCGGGCGGCGCAGCTGGCGCAGCTCGCGGAAGAGGGTCAGGCCCAGTACCTGGGCGAGGTGGCGGGCGGCGGAGCGGCCGCCGTGGGCCCACATCCGGATCCGCTTGCCGGAGGCGGCGAGCAGGGCCGAGCCCAGTGCCCGCCCGTGCCCGCGGCCGCGCAGGGAGGGGTGCACCACGAGCTCGGCGGCGGGCGCCTCCACCGGGTCGGTGTCCTCCAGCTGCGCGTATCCGGTGAGCCGTCCGTCCACGGTGAGCAGGAGGTGCCGGATCCCGGCGCGGCGGCCGCCGCGCAGCCGGAGCCGCCCCTGTTCCGACACGGCGGTGGTGCCGTCCGTGCGGGCCGCGTCCTCGATCAGTGTGAGGACGGCGTCGGCCTGTTCCTCCGTCAGTTCGTCGAGGGTCTCAATCTGCCGTCCCGGCTCCAGGGCCGCTGCTGCGTCAGTCATGGCACGAGACTACGACCGCGGCCTCGCCTTGACGTGCCCTCCCGGCCGGGGCGTTGGTGGTGCGGGTGAGCGACACCACACGGGTGAACCCCGCGCGTAACCGGCTCGCAACCCGTTACCCCCTGTCGTGCTACGCGCGTTGACCTTAGGCTGCGGGACGCCTCCCAGTTCGTATCGCTGTCCAAAAGGGGAATAAATGTCAGCGACGCCACAACGGCACCGCCGAGCCCGCCGGTTGACCTTCGCCGCCATCGCCCTGACCGCAGGGGCGGGGGCCATGGTCGCCGCCGCCCTCCCGGCCGGGGCCGCCAGTGGCGGCGGTACCGGCCCCGGCCGGACCGTCGACGTGCAGATGCTGTCCTTCAACGACTTCCACGGCACCCTGGAGCCCCCGCAGGGCTCCTCCGGCAACGTGACCGAGCGTCAGGCGGACGGCAGCACCAAAGCCATACCGGCGGGCGGTGTCGAATACCTCGCCACCAGCCTGCGCGAGGCCCGCAAGGGCCACGAGTACTCCGTCACCGCCGCCGCCGGTGACATCATCGGGGCCAGCCCGCTGCTGTCGGGGCTCTTCCACGACGAGCCGACCGTCGAGGCGATGAACAAGATCGGCCTGGACGTCACCAGCGTCGGCAACCACGAGTTCGACGAGGGCAAGAACGAGCTGCGCCGCATGGCGTACGGCGGTTGCCACCCGGTCGACGGCTGCGCCGAGAACGGCGGCAGCTACACGGGCGCGGAGTTCAAGTACCTCGCCGCGAACGTGACGGACGAGAAGACCAACCGTCCGATGATGTCGCCCACCTTCATCTGGAAGAAGGGGGACGTGAAGATCGGTTTCATCGGCGTCACCCTGGAGGGCACTCCGGACGTCGTGACCGCCGACGGGGTCAAGGGCCTCAAGTTCGGTGACGAGGTCGAGACGATCAACAAGTACGCCGATGAGCTGAACAAGCAGGGCGTCAAGTCGATCGTCGCGCTGATCCACGAGGGCGGCCTGCCCGCCAACGGCGCCTACAACTACGACTGCGACGCCCCGGGCGCCGGCGCCGGCATCTCGGGCGCGATCGTGGACATCGCCAAGAACGTGGACCCGAAGGTCGACGCCCTGGTGACCGGCCACACGCACCAGGCGTACGCGTGCAACATCCCCGACCCGGCGGGCAACCCGCGCATGGTCACCTCGGCCGCCTCCTACGGCCGGGTGTTCACGGACACCACGCTGACCTACGACCGGCAGACCAAGGACATCGTCCGTACGCCGATCAGCGCGCCCAAGCCGGTCAACAAGGTCGTCTCCCGCAGCCAGCCCAAGGCCGCGGACATGACCGAGCTGATCCAGCGCTGGACCGCCCTCGCGGCGCCGATCGCGAACCGCCCGCAGGGCTTCATCTCGGCGGACATCCCCGGCCGCGGCTCGGAGAAGTTCGAGAAGCCGCTCGGTGACGTGATCGCCGACGCGCAGCTGGAGGCGCTGGCCCCGGCCGACAAGGGTGGTGCGCAGCTGGCCATCATGAACCCGGGCGGCATCCGCGCGGACCTGGCCTACAAGGCCGCGGGCGCCGAGGGCGACGGGGTGGTGACGTACGGAGAGTCGTACACCGTGCAGCCCTTCACCAACATGATGAACGTCGTGGACCTGACCGGGGCGCAGCTCATCACCGCGCTCCAGCAGCAGGTCAGCGGCACGGTCAACGGCCCGAACCCGAAGATCCTGCAGATCTCCAAGGGGCTGACCTACACCCTGGACACGACGAAGTCGGGCGCGGACCGGATCGTCGTGGACTCGGTGAAGCTGAACGGCGCGGCCCTGGACCCGGCGAAGACCTACCGGGTCGCGATGAACGAGTTCCTCGCGGGCGGCGGTGACGGCTTCACCATCCTGAAGGAGCACAAGAACAAGCTGGTGGGCGCGTCCGACCTGGACTGCTTCAACGCCTACCTGGCGAACCACTCGTCGCAGGCCGCTCCGCTGGCCCCGCCGGCGGCCGACCGGATCACGGTCATCCAGTAGGACCCGCACGGCACGACAGGGGGCGGTGGGCCGGTGGCCCGCCGCCCCTTGTCGTGCGTCCGCTTCCCATCCGTGCTTACCCGTGGGTAGTAATGCCGGGCTCCGCACGCCATAATCCGGGCCACCACTGGGTCGGCGAAGGGGCGGGCATGGGCAGCGGCAGGGGCATCGGCACGGACATCGGCGGGGCAACGGGCGGGGCAGCGGGCGGAGTTGCGGTCAGGGGGCTCGACCGGCGGAGATTCCTCGCCGGGGCGCTGGCGGCGGGTGCGGCGGCCGCGGGGCTCGCGGCCGTACCGGCCTCCGCCTCCGCGACGGCGCTCGGTACGCAGGACTGGATGGCCGGGGTCCCCGACTCCACCGCGCTCCAGCGGATGACCATCCCCGGCACGCACGACTCCGGTGCCCGCCTGGGCGGTCTGTACGTCGCCTGCCAGAACACCTCCATAGCCGAGCAGCTCGACTCCGGGATCCGCTTCCTCGACGTGCGCTGCCGGGTCACCGGGGGCTCCTTCGCGGTCCACCACGCGGCGTTCTTCCAGAACCTCATGTTCGGGGACGTCCTGGTGGCCTGCTGGAACTTCCTGGCCGCGCACCCGGGCGAGACCGTGCTGATGCGGGTGAAGCAGGAGTACTCGCAGGAGAGCGATGCGACCTTCCGGGCCGTCTTCGACGACTACCTGGACCACCGCGGCTGGCGGCCGCTGTTCCGGATCGCCGACGCGCTGCCCGGCTCGCTGGGCCAGGCCCGCGGCAAGGTGGTCCTGCTCGCCGACAACGGGGGGCTGCCGGGCCTGCGCTACGGCGACGGCTCGGTCTTCGACATCCAGGACGACTACATGGCCGAGCCCTTCGGCAAGCGCACCAAGATCGAGGCCCAGTTCCGCCGCGCCGTCCAGCAGCCCGGCAAGCTCTTCATGAACTACACGAGCACCGCCGCGGCCCTGCCGCCGCGCTGGAACTCCGACCGGCTCAATCCGCAGGTGCAGTCCTTCGTGGACGGCGGCGAGCTGGCTGGCCGGACCGGGCTGGGGATCGTCCCCATGGACTTCCCCAACACCCGCTCCGGCCTGGTCGGTTCACTGATCCGCCACAACCCCGTCTGAGCCGTACGGCGACTGCGGCGGCGGGGTCGGCGCGCCCGGGAAGCGCAGGACCGCCTGCGCGCCCGGGCCCCCGTCGGGCGCCGCCCGCAGCTCGGCGGTGCCGCCCGTGTGCCGCACCGTACGGGCCACGATCGACAGGCCCAGCCCGCTGCCCGGCAGGGCCCGGGCCGAGGGGGAGCGCCAGAACCGGTCGAAGACGTGCGGGAGGTCCTCGGCGGGGATGCCGGGCCCGTGGTCCCGCACGGTCAGCTCGCCGCCGCGCAGCGCGATCTCGACCGCGCCGCCGGGCGGGCTGAACTTCACCGCGTTGTCCAGGATGTTGACCAGGGCCCGCTCCAGGGCGGGTGCCTCGCCGCGGACGTACCAGGGCTCCAGATCGGCCGTGAAGGTCAGCTCCGGGCCGCGCAGCCGGGCGCGCGACAGGGCGCTGCCCGCGATGTCGTGCAGGGCGACGACCTGGAGCGGGCCCGGTGAGGCGGCGTCCGGGCGGGAGAGCTCCTGGAGGTCGCCGATGAGGGAGGCCAGCTCCGTCATCTGGGCCTTGACCGAGGCGAGCAGCTCCTTGCGGTCCTGCGGGGGGATGGGCCGGCCGGTGTCCTCGCTGCGGGCGAGCAGCTCGATGTTCGTACGGAGCGAGGTGAGCGGCGTGCGCAGCTCGTGGCCCGCGTCGGCGATCAGCTGGGCCTGCCGGTCCCGGGAGGAGGCCAGGGCGCTGGTCATCGAGTTGAAGGAGCGCGAGAGGCGGGCGATCTCGTCGTCGCCGGTGTCGGGGATGCGGACGGTGAGGTCCTCGGTGCGGGCGATGTGCTCGACGGCTCCGGTGAGCTCGTCGACGGGGCGCAGGCCGGTACGGGCCACCCACAGCCCGGCCGCACCCGCGCCGACCACGCCGACGCCGGAGACCAGCAGCAGCACCCAGGCCAGGGTGGACAGCGGCTTGTCGATGTCGGCGAGCGGCTTGGCGACGGAGATCGCGAAGATCTGGCCGCTGGGCTGGCTCGTCACGACCATGGTGTAGACCCGCATGTCGATGCCGTCGGTGGTGGTCACGTCGTGCAGCACGGAGGTCCGCTCCCCGGCCGCGACCTCCCGGTCGAGCGTGGTGACGGGCAGGGTGGCACGGCCGCTGACCCAACAGTGCCGTCCGTTGGCGTCGACGATCTGAACGGTCGCGTTCAGGTTCCCGGCGATCTGCTGCTCGGGCCGGGTCGGCTGCACGATGCAGCCCTCGCGCAGGCTGCGGCCCGCCTGCGCGGTGGCGTTCGTGGACATCAGCGAGCGGTTGAGCTGGTCGGTGAGCTGGGTGCGGACCATCACCCAGGACACGGCGGCGACCGCCGCCACGGCGACGGCCACGGCGACGGCGACGAGCAGGGCCAGGCGCGAGCGCAGGGGCAGCGCGCGGAATCTGGCGGCCGGACTCACTCGGGACCGCCGCTGTCGCCGGAGGCGGCGGCGCGCAGCACGTAGCCGACCCCGCGGACGGTGTGCACGAGGCGCGGCTCGCCCCCCGCCTCGGTCTTGCGGCGCAGGTACATCACGTACACGTCGAGGGAGTTGGAGCTGGGCTCGAAGTCGAAGCCCCAGACGGCCTTGAGGATCTGCTCGCGGGTGAGGACCTGGCGCGGGTGCGCGAGGAACATCTCCAGCAGGGTGAATTCGGTGCGGGTCAGCTCGACGGGCCGCCCGGACCGGGTCACCTCGCGGGTGGCCAGGTCCATGCGCAGGTCGCCGAAGGTCAGGACGTCCTCGGCGGCCGCCGGGGCGTCCGCGGGGGCGGCGTACGAGCTGCGGCGCAGCAGGGCGCGCACGCGGGCGAAGAGCTCGTCCAGCTCGAAGGGCTTGACCAGGTAGTCGTCGGCGCCCGCGTCGAGGCCGGTGACCCGGTCGCCGACGGTGTCGCGGGCGGTCAGCATCAGGATCGGGGTGACGGATCCGGCGGCGCGCAGCCGCCGGGCGGCCGTCAGACCGTCCATCCGGGGCATCTGGATGTCCAGGACGATCAGGTCCGGGGCGTACCCGGCGGCCTTGTCGAGCGCGTCGAGGCCGTCGACGGCGGTCTCGGTGCCGTATCCCTCGAAGGCGAGGCTGCGGCGCAGGGCCTCGCGGACGGCCGGCTCGTCGTCCACGACGAGTACGCGCGCTTCGCCTTCGGCGGGATTCATGGTGGGGTTCCCCAAGTCTTCGTTCGGTGGGACGGTGGCCGGCCGTGCTCTGAAAGCCTGCCACGGCGGCGCGGATCAGTACGAGGTGCCGAAGCCGTTCGCGGCGCCGTTCCCGGCGGTCCCGCCGCTGTCCGCACCGCTTCCGGAGCCCGCGGAGCCGCCCTTGCGCAGGGAGCCCAGGTCGGCCTTGATGGTGTTCACCGGGATGGCGAAGCCGAGGCCGACGCTGCCCGCCCCCGAGCTGTCGCTGGAGGGGGAGTAGATCGCGGAGGGCATGCCGACGATCTCGCCGTTCATGTTGACGAGCGCGCCGCCGGAGTTGCCGGGGTTGAGGGAGGCGTCCGTCTGGATGGCCTTGTACGAGGTGGTGTTCTGGCCGGTGTCGCCGTTGAACTGGCGCCCGCCGTAGGAGAACGGCCATCCCTCGTCGCCGCCCTGCTGCCGCTGGCGCCCGCTCTGCGGGGACTGCTGCTCCGACTTCGGCACGTTCACCTCGCGGTTCAGCGCCGAGACGATGCCGCTGGTGACGGTGCCGGTGAGGCGGTCCGGGGAGCCGATCGCGACGACCTGGTCGCCGACCTTGGTGGTGTCGGAGTTGCCGAACCTGGCGGCCTTGAGGCCGCTCGCGCCCTGCAGCTTGATCAGGGCGAGGTCCTTGTCGGGGTCCGTGCCGACCACCCTGGCCTGGTACTTCTTGCCGTCGCTCAGGGTCACCTGGACCTCGGCGGCGCCGCTCACGACGTGGTTGTTGGTGACGATCTCGCCGTCGGAGGTGACCACGACGCCGGAGCCGGTGCCCTGGCCGGCCGAGGTCGTCGTGTCGATGCGGACGACGGAGGGGCTGACCTGCTCGGCGACGCCGGAGACGGTGCCGATGGTGGACTGCGAGACGTTGGACCCGGTGACGCCGCCGCCGCTGCCGTCCCGGTGGCTGAGGTACTGCTGGATGCCCGCCGAGGTGCCGCCGCCGATGACGGCCGCCGCGATGGCCACCGCGGCGAGCAGGGCGAAGGGGCGGCGGGGGCGGGCGTGCCCGGCGGTCGCGGCGTGGCCGGGTACCTCGCCGGTGACCGGGGGCGGCGGCTGGTGCGCCTCGAACCAGCCGGGGGCCGGAGCCGGGGCCGCGTACGGCGCTTGCGGGGCGGTCGGGGGGTGGACGGGCGGCGGGGGATAGGCGCCGCCGCCCCGGGCCTCGTGCGCCAGTCGGTCATGACCCCGCTGCCAGGTCTCGCCGAAGGGCGCGTCCTGGTGGGGGCCGTTCTCCTGCGGGTCGCCTTCGCGGCGGAAGCTGTCGGTCATGGATACGACTCTGGCGGCGGATCATGAGAGCTTCCTGAGTCCCCGCTGAGAAGCCCGACAGAACCGTGTATGCCCGATATAAGGCCGAGGCCGACGGGCGGTCAGTGGCAGCCGCAGGAGCGGCGGATCACCAGGGCCGAGGGGAACTGCTTGAGGCGCTCGCGCCGGGAGCCCGCGACGCGCAGGGCGTCGTCCAGGACCAGGTCGACCGCGGCGCGCGCCATCGCCGGGCGGTCCGAGGCGACCGTGGTCAGTGGCGGGTCGGTCAGCCCGGCTTCCTTCACGTCGTCGAACCCGGCGACGGCCAGCTCCCCGGGGACGTCGATCCGCAGCTCGCGGGCGGCGCGCAGCACCCCGATGGCCTGGTCGTCGGTGGCGCAGAAGATCGCCGGGGGGCGCTGGGGTCCGGCCAGGACCTCCAGGGCCACCTTGTAGGCGTCGTAGCGGTTGTACGGGGCCTCGAAGAGCCGCCCCTCCGTCGAGCGCCCGGACTCCCGCATCGCGCGGCGCCAGCCCTCGACGTGGTCGGCGACCGGGTCGCCGACGGAGGGGGTGTTCTCGACGCCGCCGATGCAGGCGACGTACTCGTGTCCGTGCTCCAGCAGGTGGCGGGTGGCGAGCTGGGCGCCGCCGATGTCGTCGGTGACGACGGCGACGTCGTCGATGGCCTCGGGGCGCTCGTGCAGCAGCACCACGCGGGCGTCCCAGGCCTCGATCTCGGTGGCGGCGCGCTCGCTCATGCCCTGGCTGACGAGGATCAGCCCGGAGACCCGCATGCCGAGGAAGGCGCGCAGGTAGTGGACCTCGCGCTCGTCCCGGTAGTCGGAATTGCCGACCAGGACCATCTTCCCGCGCTCGGCCGCGGCCTGTTCGACCGCGTGCGCCATCTCCGCGAAGAAGGGCTGCCGGGCGTCGGGGACGATCATGCCTATGAGGTCGGTACGCCGTGAGGCCATGGCCTGCGCGACCCGGTCCGGGCGGTAGCCCAGCTCCTTGATCGCGGCGAGGACACGCTCGCGCGTGGCCGGGGCGACCGGCCGGGGTCCGTTGTTGATGACATAGCTCACGACCGCGGTCGACGTTCCCGCAAGTCGTGCCACATCGTCCCGCGTCACCTTGGCCACGCAGGGGAGTCTACGCGGGGTGACCTAGCTCTGGGCAGGGCGGCCGGGCGTCCGGGTGTGAGGGCCCGTGTCCGCCATCCGGGGGACGGCCCGGTCGGCGTCGGCGATCACCCCGGCGGCGGCCTGGGTGACGGCCTGCTTACGGGCCTCCTCGGCCGCCCGTTCGACCTTCTCCGGGGTCACGAAGCGGTAGCCGACGTTGCGGACGGTGCCGATCAGCGACTCGTGCTCGGGGCCGAGCTTGGCCCGCAGGCGCCGGACGTGGACGTCGACCGTCCGGGTGCCGCCGAAGTAGTCGTACCCCCAGACCTCCTGCAGCAGCTGGGCGCGGGTGAAGACCCGGCCCGGGTGCTGCGCGAGGTACTTGAGCAGCTCGAACTCCTTGAAGGTGAGGTCGAGGACCCGGCCCTTGAGCTTGGCGGAGTACGTCGCCTCGTCGACCGACAGGTCGCCGTTGCGGATCTCCATCGGGGAGTCGTCGGAGCCGAGCTGCTGGCGGCCGGTGGCGAGGCGCAGGCGCGCCTCGACCTCGGCCGGGCCCGCGGTGTCGAGGAGGACGTCGTCGATGCCCCAGTCGGCGGTGACGGCGGCGAGGCCGCCCTCGGTGACGACGAGGATCAGCGGACAGCCCGGGCCGGTGGAGCGCAGCAACTGGCACAGGGAGCGCACCTGGGGCAGATCGCGGCGGCCGTCGATGAGGATCACGTCGGCGCCCGGGGTGTCCACGAGGGCGGGGCCCTCCGCGGGCGCCACCCGGACGCTGTGGAGCAGCAGGCCGAGGGCGGGCAGCACCTCGGTGGACGGCTGCAGGGCGTTCGTCAGCAGCAGCAGTGAACTCATCGCCGCCACCCCCCTGCCGGGGTCTGGCGGTGTCGCCGGTGGTGCACGGTTCGCTGGGCCATCACGTCGGTTCCTCCTCGGTCCCGTCGAGGACATGCGGCACTGCTTCGTACGTCTCGCTGCCGGCGGCCGCGTGTCCCCGCGCCCTGAGGACCGCGTGGCCGCCACTGTTCTCGGTCGTTCGTTCTCGCGTTGTTCAACGTGCTGAAAGCACAAAAGGACCCGGGGGCTACGTTGCCCGGATCCTCTGCGAAGCCAGAGTAGCCCACCGGCCCGGTTCGCGCCGAGGCTTCGCCATGCCCGGATTCTGTGGTCCCCGCCACCCCGCGGCCCTGGTGGTGCCCGGTTTCACCGGATCGGTGGACCCCCGTCGGGCCGGTTGGGCGCATGAGGGGCGCGCGGACGCACGCGGAGGTCGGGGGCCGGAGGGGCCATCATGGAGCCCGACGGTACGGAGCCGACGATAGGAGCTGCAGTGGCAACCGGAACCATCCGCTACTGGGCCGCGGCCAAGTCCGCGGCCAAGACGGCGGAGGAGGCGTACTCGGCGCGGACCCTGGCCGAGGCGCTCGACGCCGTGCGGGAACGCCACCCCGGGGAACTCACCCGGGTGCTGCAGCGCTGCTCCTTCCTGGTGGACGAGCAGCCCGTGGGCCTGCGCCCGCACGAGTCCGTCCCCCTGACCGAAGGCGGCACCGTAGAGGTGCTGCCGCCGTTCGCGGGCGGGTGATCCGATGACCACGCCCACGCCGGACGAGCAGCGGCCCGAGCGGCCGCAGGATCCCTTCGCGGATCCGTACGGAACCCAGACCTGGCAGTCGGAGACCTGGGACACGAGTTATCAGCCGGTCCAGCCGCCCGCCCCGGCCCCGGTGGCGGAGCCGCTGGAAGGGATCCCGGGCCAGGCCTGGGACCTGCCGCAGCAGCCGGTGGCCCCGGAGGGGTGGTTCCGCGAGGAGGCACCGCAGGAGCCGCAGCAGCACCAGCCGTCGCACCAGCAGCCGCAGCCGCACCAGCAGCACCAGCAGCCGCAGCCGCGCCGGGGGCAGCACCGCGCGCCCGACCCGGCTCCCGCTCCCGCCCCGGACTGGTCCCATGGCGGCGCACAGGGCGGTCTCCCGTGGCCGGACGGGTCCGGTGCGGGTGCGGGCGCCGCCGCGGAGACGGCGTACCTGCCGCCCTACCGCGAGGAGCCCGCGGCGGCCGCCGCCGAGACGGCGTACCTGCCGCCCTACCGCGAGGAATCCGTGGCTCCCGCGGCCGCCGAGACCGCGTACCTCCCGCCCTACCGCGAGGAGGACCACCGGAGCGACTTCCCGCAGCCCCACGTCCCGGCCCCCGCGGCCGAGCCGGTGGCTCCGGACGCCTGGTTCCGCGACGCGGCGGCCCTCGCGCAGCCCCCGTACCAGGCCCAGGCCCCCGGCCCGGACTGGTCCCGGGGGGGTGCGGGCGCGCCCTGGCCCGGCGGGGCCGCCCAGGCCGCCGCTCCGGCCGAGGACGCGGCGGAGCGGACCGCCTACCTCCCGCCCTACCCCGGGCCCGGCGAGGCGGCCGCGGAGCCCGTGTACCCCGGGTACGAGGCCCCCGCGCCCCCGCCCCCGCCCGAACCCGCCGCGCAGGCGCCGGCCGGCCCGGTCGAGGGGTACTCCTCGCCCACCCTCGGCGGCAGCACCCGCGTCGTGGACCCCGCCCAGGCCCGCGCCGAGGGCCGCTCGCCGATCATCGACCCGGGTCCGCAGGCGGCCGTGCTGACCGCCGTGCTCGGGCTGCTGCTGGCCGGCGCCGCCGCCGTCGGCCCGTTCGGGCTGGTGGCCCCGCTCATCGCGCTGCAGGCGCTGACCGCCGCGGGCTGGTTCCGGCTCAACGGCATGTGGCCGGCCCGCCAGGGCATCGCCCTCGCCTTCGCCGGAGCCGTGGTCGCGGACATCGCCGTCCTCGCGCTGGGGCGTTCGTACGGGCCGGGCGCGATCATCGGGACGCTGGGTGCGTGGGTGCTGCTGACCCTCGTGCTCCAGCTGCGCAGCCACGCCGACCCCGACGAGCGGATGTACGGGCTGATGGCCTCGGTGGCCTCGGCCGCCCTCGCGATCGTCTGCGCCGGGTACCTGGCCGCCGATCCCGCCGCCGTGAGCGTCGGCGCGGCCGCCGTCGCGGTGGCCGTGTTCGCGCGCGCCCTGCCGCTGCCCACCATGCCCTCCGTCGTGGTCTCGCTGGCCGCCGCGGCCGGTGCGGGCATCGCGGTCGGCGGGCTGACCTCGGTCGGGGTGGGCGGGGCGCTGCTCGGCCTTGCCGCCGGGGCGTGCGCGCTGGTCGGCTCGCGCGTGGCGGCGTACGACTACCCGTCCAAGTTCGTGCACATGACGGCCGGTGTCGCGCTGCCGCTCGCCGCCGCGGCGCCCGCCGTCTACCTGATCGGGCGGGTGGTCGGCTGACCGGTCGGCCGACCCCGGGGGACCGGGGTCATGGTCAACTAGAACGCACGTACCGATTAGTAGGGGGAGTGGAACGTGCGTTTCCTGCGGGTAATCGTGATCATCGCAGTGGTACTGGCCGGGATCCTGGCGGGCGTCGACCGGCTGGCGGTCGGCTACGCCGAGGACCAGCTGGCCGCCAAGGTCCAGGCGGGGCGGGGGCTGGCCGGGGAGACCAGCGTGGACATCCACGGCTTCCCGTTCCTGACCCAGGCGCTGGACCGCCGGCTCGAACAGGTCGACGTGAAGCTGCGCGGGGTCAACGCCGCGGGCCCCGACGGCCGCAAGATCCGGATATCCGAACTCGACGCGCGCTTCCACGACGTGACGCTGAACAGCGGCTACACCAGCGGCAAGGCGGCGCGTGCCGACGGGTCCGCGCTGATCTCGTACGCGGACCTGACCGAGGCCTCGCAGAACGGCGTCACCGTGACCTACGGCGGGGCCCCGGGCAAGGTGAAGGTGACCGCGTCCGTCGAGGTGCTGGGCCGGTCCCTGACGCGCAGCGTGGTCTCCACGATCAGCCTGGTGAACGGGACGACGGTGCGCGTGCGCGCCGACGAGGTGCCGGGCGAGGGCGTCCCGGGCGTCGAGTCCCTGGTGCGCAAGCGCACCGACTTCGACCGGAACCTCGACGGCGGTCTGCCGACCGGGCTGAAGCTCTCCGCGCTGACCTCCGACGAGGGCGGTGTGCACCTCACGGTGGACGGCTCGGACGTGGTGCTGGCCGGATCGTGAGACGGGTTGGTCCGATCCGCAGGCGGATCGGACCTTCCGGCCTGCTCCGAGGGGGTTCCGGGGCCCTTCGGAGGGGGCGCGGGGGAGCTCGTATCCCACTATGCGGACGATCCTGTCTCGGAATATGACACGCCGGTGACAGGGCGGCCGATTCGTCCCTACGATCCATGGCTATGAAGCATCAGCAGGCGGATCTCACGAAGCGACGGGCAGTAGACCTGTGTCGCGTCGCCGCCATGCTCTGTCGCCCTTTCTGAGCGACCCGCTCCCCTTCGGCCGGACGACGGCCTTCCGCGTGTGACCGCCCTGCCTCCCGTCCCCTCGCCTCCCCGCGCGGGTCGTCGAAGCGCACCCGGATCCACGCGCGGCAGCCATCGGAGCGGCCGACGCAGCGCCACCGCACCGCACCCGCAGGACCCGCACCGCCCCGCCGCACACTGCCCCGGAGGAGAACACCATGAGCCGCAGCGACGTCCTCGTAGACGCCGACTGGGTCGAGGCCCACCTGAACGACGCGAACGTCGTCATCGTCGAGGTGGACGAGGACACGTCCGCCTACGACAAGAACCACATCACGAACGCCGTCCGCATCGACTGGCAGCGCGACCTCCAGGACCCGGTGCGCCGCGACTTCGTGGACCAGGAGGGCTTCGAGAAGCTCCTCTCGGCCAAGGGCATCGCCAATGGCGACACGGTCGTCCTCTACGGCGGCAACAACAACTGGTTCGCGTCCTACGCCTACTGGTACTTCAAGCTCTACGGCCACCAGGACGTCCGCCTGCTCGACGGCGGCCGCAAGAAGTGGGAGCTGGACTCCCGCGACCTGGTCGACGGCTCCGACGTCCCGCAGCGCCCGGCCACCGAGTACAAGGCCAAGCCCCAGGACTCCTCGATCCGCGCCTTCCGCGACGACGTCGTGGCCGCGATCGGCACGCAGAACCTGGTCGACGTGCGCTCGCCCGACGAGTTCAGCGGCAAGCTGCTCGCCCCGGCGCACCTCCCGCAGGAGCAGTCGCAGCGCCCCGGCCACGTGCCGAGCGCCCGCAACATCCCGTGGTCGAAGAACGCCAACGACGACGGCACCTTCAAGTCCGACGAGGAGCTGACGGCCCTCTACCAGGCCGAGCAGGTCGACCTGGCGAAGGACACCATCGCGTACTGCCGCATCGGTGAGCGCTCCGCGCTCACCTGGTTCGTGCTGCACGAGCTGCTGGGCCAGGAGAACGTCCGCAACTACGACGGCTCGTGGACCGAGTACGGCTCGCTGGTCGGCGTGCCGATCGAGCTGGGCGCCAACAAGTAACCCGCTACGACCTGTAGCGCGTACGCGAAGACCTCTCCAGGACAGGACAGAGAACATGTGTGGAGCACAGATCGGCGGGCCCTCCCTCGACACGCTCAAGCCGGGCGAGACGGCCATCCAGGGCCAGATCACCCAGGGCGGCGAGCCGGTGTCCGGCTACGTCCGCCTGCTGGACTCGACCGGTGAGTTCACGGCCGAGGTCCCGACCTCGGCGACCGGCCAGTTCCGCTTCTACGCCGCCGAAGGCACCTGGACCCTGCGGGCGCTGGTCCCGGGCGCCAAGGCGGACCGTACCGTCGTCGTCGCCGAGACCGGTGGCGTGACGGACGTGGCCATCGCGGTCTGAACACCGCGCACCACATGAACCGGCCGAAGGGCCGCACCCCCGGGGGTTGGACGCCACTGGATCGGGGTGCGGCCCTTCGCGCCGTCCGGATTCGGTTCTATCCTTGGGACATGTACGCCCGGCGTCGGCGCGGCTATTTCCTGCTCATGGGCGGGTGCCTGTTCCTGTTCGTCTCCGCCTGGTCGTGGGTGCGCCTGATCTCGGTGCCGGCGGCCGTGGCGCTGTGCGTCGTCGCGATGCTGATCCCGCCGGTCGCCGCGATGACGGCGAACCGGCGCGGCCCGGACGACCGCTGGTGGGACGACCCCTCGGGGGACCCGAAGTCCGACGAGTGGTGGGACGAGCTGGACGGGAAGCGGCGGCGGGACGAGCCCCGCGACGACTGATCCCGTGATGAGGGGTCCGCGACGCCGTCCCATGGCGGAATGATTGATTCCTCGCTATCGAACCGTAATAACAGTGCGTACAACTTCACCCCTGAGATACAAGTCCTCCATGTGCACAGGCGATGCATCCTGTGGCCGCAGTCCTGTGGGGGGACCCTCTCTTGGAACACGAACAGACCATCCCCGAGCTGAGGAAAGAGGGCGAGAACGCCCTGGATCCGGACAGCTCGGAATTTCCGGTGGCAAACACCCCGGACGCTACGCTCAGTGACACCCGCCCACGTCGCCGCCGGGGCCGTACGGCGCTCCTGATCGCGGCCGCGGCCGTCCTCGGCGTGGGGGCCGGGGTCGCCACGGGCTACGGGGTGCAGTACCAGCGCCCGCCGACGCCACTGGCGCCGCTGGCCCAGCAGCAGCTGGTCGCCCCCAAGCCGGTCAAGGCGGACGACTCGACCACGTACCGCTCGGTGAACGCGAACCGCTGGGACAAGACCGACGACGACCTGACCAAGCTGCTGCTGGAGGCGCCGAAGGGCGCGGAGCAGGTCCAGCGGGGCTACCGGCCCGTCGGCGAGTGGGCGGCCAACTGGTTCAACGAGCCCGGCCGGGGGTTCGTCTCGGTCAACTCGAGCGACATCCGCCGGGTCGCGGTGTCCCACTGGTACGCGGGCGGCCGCGCCACGGTGACGATCAGCCTGCTGCAGTTCCGCGACCGCACGGGCGCGGCGCAGTTCCAGGCGAGCCAGGCCAGTTACATGCCGAGCTCGAAGAGCGGCGCAGGGAACCTGGGCGTCGCGATGCCGGACGGCCTCAAGGGCGTCGGCCGCGCGTGGGTGTACTCCAAGCCCCACGAGGAGGCCGGCTACATGCCCCTCTACGAGGCCCGGGCGATCGTCCGGGTCGGCAACATCGTCATGTACACGGAGTACCTCGACAACACGGGGCAGATCTCCGACCAGGACATCGTCGACCTGGCCAAGCGACAGGTGGAACAGCTGTGACCGACCCGCAGACCCCGCCGCGGGCGGACGGGCGGGCCCCGGCCCTCTCCGAGATCTCCTTCGAGCCGATCGAGGACGCGGGAGCGGCGGCCCCGCCCCTCGGCGCGCCCGCGCCCGAGCTCCTGGCCACCGCCCGGCCGCCGCGCGCGGTCGACCGCAAGGCCGCGGCCGCCCTCGGCGCCGTCCTGGCCCTCGCGGTCGTCGGTGGCTTCGGCGTGTGGGCGAAGGGCTGGATCGGCGACGCCGCCCGCAGCGCCCGCACCGTGTACTGGCAGGCGAAGGACCCCGCCCCGGGCGCCGACGCGCCCACCCCGCCCGCCGTGTCGCTGGGCGACCTCGGCGACCGGCTGCTCCCGGTGCCGGACCACTACCGGCCGGGTCCCGACCTGGGCGAGCGCAGCAACTACTTCACCGTGCCGGGCGCCAAGGCCGCCCAGCTGATGAAGGAGAGCAACCGCAACCTCGCCGCCGACCGGCGCGAGGAGAGCGACAAGATGATCGACCAGCTCAAGCTCAAGGGCCAGGCGGGACGCACCTTCCGCGACGAGAGCGGGGACCGGGTCGTCGAGATCTCGATCACGCAGGCCGATCCGCAGGCGGTCAGCCAGTTCGGCGAGTTCACCAAGAAGCTGCTGGAGTTCCTCGGCGACGACCGCGAGGCCCCCAAGGTCGAGGGGTACCCCGACGCCAAGTGCTCGCTGCGGGCCATCGGCGACGGGGAGAAGAACGACGAGGGCGAGAAGCGGGAGCCGCTGGAGTCGGTCCTGTGCACCGCCTCCCAGGGCGACTTCCTGATCAGCTTCCACGCCTACGGCCCCAAGCCGTTCAACGCCGGCGAAGAGGTCAAGCTCTTCCGCCGGCAGCTCGACCGCCTGAAGTCCCCCGGGGAGTCCGCGTGACCGACAAGACCGCCACCGAGACCCTCCCGGCCCCCGCCGGGAGCACGCCCCCGGCCGAGCCCGCGAACCCCTTCGCCGCACCGGACCTGTCCGGGATCCCGGTCCCCCCGGCCGCCCCCCGGGACCGCCGCGCGCTCTTCGCCGCCCTGCGCTGGACGGCGGCCGCGCTGGTCTTCGCCGTCGCCGCCGCGGGGACGGCGTACGCCGTGATCAAGCCCGCGCGCACGGACATCCCGGGCCTGGCCACCAAGGACGACGGCCGCTGGACGTACCCCGCGGTCGCCAAGCCGGTGCTGCCCGCGGGCGCCCCGCTGCCCTTCACCCCGGACAACGCCGACGGCATCCACTACGCCGCGCTGAGCCAGCTGCTCCTGCCCGCCCCGGAGGGCTCCAGGCCCGACGAGAGCCTCAAGGCGGACAAGGACGGCATGGTCACCCAGGACCGCTTCCTGGAGGAGTACTCCGAGAAGTACCGGGAGCAGCTGCGCAGGGGGCTGCGGGAGGAGTCCGCGCTGCGCCAGATCGCCGGCCGCGGCTGGACCACGGCCGACGGCACCGCGACCCGCGTCTACCTGCTGCGCTTCCACTCGGCGGGCTTCGCGAGCACCTTCGACGGCTGCAAGTCGGGCATGACCTTCGCCGGGGCGGACGCCCTCGAGCTGGACCCGGCCTGGGACCGGGCGCAGAACGGGCAGGCCAAGGCCGGGCGGATGGAACACACCGCCGTCACCGTCTGGGCCGAGGAGAAGCCCTACGGTCCGCAGCAGACCAAGGTCGGCTGCGTGCAGTCCGGCGACCTCCTCGCCCTGGTGATCCAGACCCACCAGGGCACCGTCCCCGACGTGCCCTTCCACCAGACGGTGATCCTCCAGGACCAGCTCCTGGAATAGCGCGCGGGCGGGCCGTGAGCGGTACGGCCTACCTCACACGGTGCCCCGGGGCCCGGGCCAGTAGGCTTGGGCCCCGGCCCGTATCGCCACCCGAAGCCCAAACGAACCTTCCGAGGAGCACCCCGTGCTTGAGGCAGTCTTCACCTCCCTGCTGGTCCTGGTCTGCGTCGGCGTTCTCGCCTTCAGCGGTCTGGCCGTGAAGAAGCTGTACCAGGGCCAGCGCTGATCTCCTGATCGGCCGCCCTCCGGAACCCCTCCTCCCACAGATCGCCTGAGCAGCCATTCATGATCCAGATCCCGTCCGACCTGAACCCGGACCTCCTGCCCCTCGCCTTCCTCCTCGGTACCTGGGAGGGCGCGGGCGTCTTCGACTACCCCGGTGAAGAGAAGTGCAACTTCGGCCAGGAGGTCGTCTTCAGCCATGACGGCCGGGACTTCCTGGAGTACTCCTCGCACACGTGGGTCCTCGACGCCGACGGCAAGAAGGTCCGCCCGCTGGAGTCCGAGAAGGGCTACTGGCGCATCGACAAGGAGCGCAAGGTCGAGGTCGTCATGGTCCGCGACCAGGGCGTCGTGGAGATCTGGTACGGCGACCTGGCCGACCAGAAGCCCCAGATCGACCTGATCACCGACGCGGTCGCGCGCACCGCGTCCTCCCGCCCGCACAGCGGCGGCAAGCGGCTCTACGGCTACGTCAAGGGCGACCTGATGTGGGTCGGCGAGAAGGCCACCCCCGAGATCGAGCTGCGCCCGTACATGTCGGCCCAGCTGAAGAAGGTCGTCACGCCCGAGGAGGTCGCCGAGATGGCGCGCAACCTCCCGGACATGCCGGACGACGGCATCGCCTTCTTCCGCTGAGCCCCGGCGGCTACGCACGGTGAAAGGGGATCGCGGACCCTCCGCGATCCCCTTCCGCACGCCTACACTGGGCCCGTGGTGAGCACCGACTGGAAGAGTGACCTGCGGCAGCGCGGATACCGCCTGACCCCGCAGCGCCAGCTCGTGCTGGAAGCGGTGGACGTCCTCGAGCACGCCACCCCCGACGAGCTGCTCGTACATGTACGCAAGACCGCTTCCGGCGTGAACATCTCCACCGTCTACCGGACCCTGGAGCTGCTGGAGGAGCTGGGCCTGGTCTCGCACGCCCACCTCGGGCACGGCGCGCCGACGTACCACCTCGCGGACCGGCACCACCACATCCACCTGGTGTGCCGGGACTGCACCGAGGTCATCGAGGCGGACGTGGACGTCGCCGCCGAGTTCACCGCGAAGCTGCGCGCCGACTTCGGCTTCGAGACCGACATGAAGCACTTCGCGATCTTCGGGCGCTGCCGCGACTGCGCCGCCAAGGCGGCGTCCGCACAGTCGTAGGCTTGGGTCCATGACCAGCCCTTTGCTCAATCTTCCCGGTGCGGTGGCGGCAGAAGGCCGTGACGAGGGCGTAGCAGCCCACTACGGAGAGCTGTACGGCGAACAGCGCGCCCTCGCCGACGGCCGCGGCTTCGTCGACCTCTCGCACCGCGGCGTCATCACCGTCACCGGTCCCGAACGGCTGTCCTGGCTGCACCTGCTGCTCACCCAGCACCTCACCGAACTGCCGCCCGGCCAGGCCACCGAGGCGCTGATCCTCTCCGCCAACGGACACATCGAGCACGCCCTCTACCTGGTCGACGACGGCGAGACGGTCTGGGCGCACGTCGAGCCCGGCACCCAGGAGGCGCTGCTCGCCTACCTGGAGTCGATGAAGTTCTTCTACCGCGTCGAAACCGCCGACCGCACGGCCGACTTCGCCGTGGTCCACCTCCCGGCGGGCTCGACCGCCGAGGTGGCGAAGGAGCACGCGGTACGGGAGACCCCGTACGGCCGCGACGTGTTCCTGCCCCGCGCGGAGCTGGAGGCCTTCGCCGCGGCCCACGGCCCGGCCGCCGGGCTGGACGCGTACGAGGCGCTGCGCGTCGAGGCCCACCGGCCTCGGCTCGGCGCCGAGACCGACCACCGCACGATCCCGCACGAGCTGGGCTGGATCGGCACCGCCGTTCACCTGCAGAAGGGCTGCTACCGCGGGCAGGAGACGGTCGCCCGCGTCCACAACCTGGGGAAGCCGCCGCGCCGCCTGGTCTTCCTGCACCTGGACGGCTCGGACGTGCTGCTGCCGCCGCACGGCACGCCCGTACGGCTCGCCGCCGACGGCTCGGAGGGCCGCCAGCTCGGCTTCGTCACCACCGCGGTCCGCCACCACGAGCTGGGGCCGATCGCGCTCGCCCTGGTGAAGAGGAACGTCCCGGTGGACGCGGAGCTGCTGGCCGGCACGATCGCGGCCGCGCAGGAGACGGTCGTGGAGCCGTAGGACCGTGGAGCCGTAGGACCGTGGAGCCGTGCCGCCTTCCGGACGTCGGCACGGCCGTCGGTGACTAGATGTCGATGACGATGGTGAACGGGCCGTGGTTGGTGAGCGAGACGCGCATGTCCGCCCCGAACCGGCCCGTCTCCACCGTCGCCCCGAGCGCGCGCAGCTGCGCGACGACCTCGTCCACCAGCGGCTCGGCGACCGGCCCGGGAGCCGCCGCGTTCCAGGTGGGGCGGCGGCCCTTGCGGGCGTCGCCGTAGAGCGTGAACTGGGAGATCACCAGCAGGGGCGCGTCCACGTCACTGCACGATTTCTCGGCCTCCAGGATCCGGACGGACCACAGCTTGCGCGCCAGCAGCGCGGCCTTCTCCGGAGTGTCGTCGTGGGTCACCCCCACCAGGACGCACAGCCCCTCGCCGACGATCTCGCCCACGGTCTCGCCCGCCACGACGACGCTCGCGCCGTCCACCCTCTGCACCACTGCTCGCATACCACCTGTGTACCAGGCGTGCACCCGTCCGGGGCCGATCGGGTGGAGTGGGACTGCGTCCACACCACGGAGAGTGGCACGATGCGTGCAGGCGGTGCTGCCATGCACCGGTCGAGGGGACGGACATGAACGCATGAATATTTCTGACACCGGCACCGGCATCGACACCTCGGCGCTCTCCGCCGCCGCCGCGGTACGGCCGCCCGCGCAGCGCACCGGTACGGGCAGCACCGGCGACGCACCGCAGGCCGCCGGCTCGCTCGGCCTGCCGGAGCTGCGCGCCCTGCGCCGCGACGCGCAGCGCGACGAGGCCGACCTGAGCTACGTCCGCAGACTCCTGCAGGGCCGGATCGACATCCTGCGCGCCGAACTGGCCCGGCGCACCGACCCCGAGTCGCCCGTCGTCGACCGGCTCTCCGAGATCCTCGCCGACGCACCCTCCAGCCGCAGCGCCTCCGCGCGCCACGTCACGCTCGGCACCCCGCACAGCGAGGAGTACCGCCTGCTGGCGACGGAGATGCTGGCCGATGTGGAGCTGTCGGACCTGGGCGCCCGTACGGACGGTGAGCTGCACGACGGGATGGGCAAGCTGGTCCGCTACGAGCAGCAGGTCTCGCGGCGCCGCCGGCAGTTGCAGCGCACGGCGGACGACTGCAGCGCGGAGATCACCCGGCGCTACCGGGAGGGCGAGGCGCAGGTGGACGACCTGCTGCTCTGAGCCGCCGCTCCGGCCTGTCCGTCTCATCCGCCGGGCTCATCCGCCGGGCTCATCCGCCGGGCTCACCCGCCGGGCTCATCCGCCGGTCCGCCCGGCGGGAAAATGGGGCGACCGGACGCCACGGGCGCGATTAGCGTGGCCTGTTATGAGCACTGACGTCCGGACCATCGTCGAATCCGAGCTTCCCGAGTGGTTGCAAGCCGTGTCGACCGGCTTTCTGGACGCCTCGGTGGTGACCGAGGCGGACATCGTTCAGCGCACCAAGTACACCGATCTCTCCCGCACTCAGGGTGCCTTCGACGCGGACACCGGCCGCTGCGTGGGCACCTTTCGTTCGTTCGCCCAGGAGTTGACCGTGCCGGGCGGCGCGCGGGTGGCGGCGAGCGCGGTCTCCAACGTCACCGTCTCGCCCACGCACCGGCGCCGCGGGCTGCTCAGCCGGATGATGCGCGCCGACCTGACCGCCGCCAAGGAGCGCGGGGACGTGCTGTCGACGCTGATCGCCGCCGAGTATCCGATCTACGGGCGGTACGGGTACGGGCCCGCCACGGCCATATCGGAATGGGAGATCGACGTCCCGCGCACCGGACTCGATCCGCGCTGGGCCGCCCCCGAGGGCGGCGCGCGGATCGACCTCGTGGACGCCGCCGAGGTACGGCGGGTGGGCCCCGCCCTGCACGAGCGGTTGCGGGCCACGACGCACGGCGCGGTCAACCGGACGGAACGCTGGTGGGACCTGGCCACCGGCGCGGAGGAGATCTCCGTACGCCCCTACAAGCCCACGTTCCACGCCGTCTACCGCTCGGCTGCCGGTGCGGTGGAGGGGCTGGTGGCCTACCGGGCCGACGACCACTGGGCGGACGCGAAGGTCCCGATGAACACGGTCACGGTCAAGGACCTGATCGGGGTCACCGTGGCGGCGCAGCGGGCGCTGTGGCACTACCTGTGCTCCATCGACTGGGTGATGAAGGTGCGCACCGGTTACCGGGCCCCGGACGACCTCGCTCCGCTGCTGCTGCCCGACCCGCGTGCCGCCCGGGTCCTGACCAGCGCCGATTACCTCTGGGTGCGGCTGCTGGACGTGGCGGCGGCGCTCCGGGCGCGGACGTACGCCGTGTCCGGGTCCCTGGTTCTGGAGGTCACGGACGCGGCCGGGCCGGCCGGGGGCCGCTTCCGGCTGGATGCGGAAGCCGGGGCGGGGTCGGCGCGGTGCGCTGCGACCGCCGAGCCCGCGGACCTGCGGCTGGACGTGGGCCTGCTGGGCTCGCTCTACCTCGGCGACGAGTCCGCGGTGCGGCTGGCGGCGCTGGGCGGGATCGAGGAGCTGCGGCCGGGGGCGGTGGCGCTGGCGGACGCGCTGCTGCGCACCGGGCGGCGCCCGTGGTGCCCGGACGTCTTCTGACCCGCCCGTCACCCGGGGCTGTCACACCGGGGGTCGCGCATCCGTCAGAGGTATGACGAAGGGGAGCACGGGATGAACGAGCACGAGCACGAGAACGAGCACGAGGGTGGCAACGCGAGCGACGTGCTGGCGGCGCGGTTCGAGGAGCGGCGCACGCACCTGCGGGCCGTCGCCTACCGCATGCTCGGCTCGCTGGCCGAGGCCGACGACGCCGTCCAGGAGGCCTGGATCCGGCTCGACCGCTCCGACACCGGCGAGGTCGCCAATCTGGGCGGCTGGCTCACCACGGTCGTCGCCCGGGTCTGCCTGGACCAGCTGCGCTCCCGCAGGTCCCGCCGCGAGGAGTCCCTGGAGGCGCGGATCCACGTACCGGACCCCATCGTGAGCCGCGCCGAAGGCCTCGACCCCGAGCAGGAGGTCCTGCTCGCGGACTCGGTCGGGCTCGCCCTGCTCGTCGTCCTGGAACAGCTCGCGCCCGCGGAGCGCCTCGCGTTCGTCCTGCACGACATGTTCGGGGTGACCTTCGACGAGATCGCCCCCATCGTGGAGCGCACCCCGGCCGCCGCCCGGCAGCTCGCCAGCCGGGCGCGGCGCCGGGTCCAGGGCGGTGCGCCCGTCCCCGATGCGGACCTGGGGCGGCAGCGGGAGGTCGTCGGGGCCTTCCTCGCCGCGTCGCGCGGGGGCAGCTTCGAGGACCTGATCGCGGTCCTGGACCCGGAGGTCGTGCTGCGCGTGGACCTCGGGGAGGTGGCGGGCGGGCTCAGCGGGCCGGTGCGCGGCGCGGCAGCGGTGGCCCGGCAGGCGCTCACCTTCCAGCGGCTGTCGCCCTTCGCGCGGCCCGCCCTCGTCAACGGCGCGCCCGGCGCGGTCACGATGCCCGACGGCAAGCCGGTCGCGGTCATGGGCTTCACGGTCAGCGGCGGCCGCATCGTCGCGATCGACATCCTGGCGGACCCGGTCCGTCTGGAACACCTCGATGTCGCAGTCTTGGAGGACTGAGCCACTTGTCTTCGACGCCCACGTCAGTGGAGAACCTCGTCGCCACCCTGCGCGCGGCGGGCTGCGTTTTCGCGGAGGAGGAGGCGGAGTTGCTGCTGGCCGCCGCCGCGGAGGGCGCGGACCTGGCCGCGCTGGTGGCGCGCCGGGTGGCCGGGCAGCCGCTGGAACACGTGGTGGGCTGGGCCGAGTTCTGCGGGCTGCGGATGGCGGTGGGCGAGGGGGCGTTCGTACCGCGCCGGCGCAGCGAGTTCCTGGTGCGCGAGGCCGTGGCGCGCGGGCGGTCCGGCGCGGTGGTGCTGGACCTGTGCTGTGGGGTGGGCGCGGTCGGGGCGGCCGTGGCGGCGCGGCTCGGCGGGCGGGGCGGGCGCGTGGAGCTGCACGCCGCCGACATCGACCCGGCAGCGCTCTCGTACGCCGTGCGCAACGTGGCCGCGTACGGCGGCCGGGTCTACGCGGGCGACCTGTACGGTCCGCTGCCCGGCGCGCTGATGGGCCGGATCGACGTCCTGGTCGCGAACGCGCCGTACGTGCCCACGGAGGAGATCGGGCTGCTGCCGCCGGAGGCCCGCGAGCACGAACCGCTGACCAGCCTGGACGGCGGCGCGGACGGCGTCGCGGTCCAGCGCCGGGTCGCGGCGGGCGCCCTGCCGTGGCTCGCGCCGGGTGGGCGGCTGCTGATCGAGACCAGCGACCGGCAGGCGCCGTGGACCACCGAGGCGCTGACGAGGGCCGGGTTCGGCGAGGTCGAGGTGGTGTCCTCGGAGGAGCTCGACGCGACCGTGGTCATCGGTACGGCCGCGTCGTAACCGGGTTACGGCGCTACGGCGCTACGGCGCTGCGCCGCTACGGCGCGGCCGGGAGGTCCCGGCGCCGGGCCGCGACGGCGAGGGCGGTGGCGACGGCGAGGGCGAGGCCGACCAGGGCCGCGGCGACCGCGAAGGTGATCCGCATGCCGGTGGCGACGGCCCCGGGCGCGGCCGTGGTGATGTCGGCCGTCGCCGCCGCGAGCGCGAACACGGCGCCCATGACCGACGCCCCGGTGATCAGCCCGAGGTTGCGCGACAGGTTGAGCATGCCCGAGACGACGCCCCGCCCGTCCGGGAGCACCTCGGCCATGACGGCGGTGTTGTTGGCCGTCTGGAACACCGCGTAGCCGATGGTGACGACGACGAGCGGGACGACGTACCCGGCCGTGCCCAGCGCCCGCGGCGCCGCGGCCAGGCCGCAGGCACCGGCCGCCATCGCGATCAGGCCCGCGACCGTCGTGCGCGGCGCGCCGAACCGGTCCACGATCCGCCCCGCCGGTACGCCGCTCAGCGCGGCCACGAGCGGACCGGCGGCCAGGACCAGCCCGGCCGGGGCCGCGGCGAGTCCGAGGGTGCGCGAGAGGTAGAACGGGCCGACCACCAGCGTCGCCATCATCACCGTCGAGACGAGCGCGCTCATGGCGAGGCTCGCGCCCAGCGCCCGGTCCCGGAAGAGCGCGGGCCGCAGCAGCGGCGCGGGCGCGCGCGTCTCGGTGCGGACGAAGAGGACGACGCCGAGGGCGGCGAGCGCCAGCAGCGCCAGGTTGAGCGGGCCGAAGGCGCCGCGCCCCAGGGTCATCGCGAGCGCGTAGGCCGCGAGGGTCAGCGCGAGCAGCGCGGTGCCCGCGTGGTCGAAGCGGAGCCGGGGGACCTGCGGTTCCCGCCGGTCGGCGGGCAGGTGGCGGCGGGCGAGGAGGAAGGCCGCGATGCCCAGCGGCAGGTTGACCAGGAAGACCGCCCGCCAGCCGGGCCCGGAGATCAGCAGGCCGCCGAGCGAGGGGCCGAGCGCGGTGCCGACGGCGGACATGGTGCCGAGCAGGCCCATGGCGCTGCCGGTGCGTTCCTTGGGGACCGCCTCCCCGACGAACGCCATGGTCAGGGCCATCATGACGGCCGCGCCGAGGCCTTGGGCGGCGCGGGCGGCGATCAGCATCCAGAGCGTGGGCGCGAGGCCGCACAGGACGGAGGCCGCCGTGAAGACGAGGATCCCGGCCAGGAGCAGCCGTCGGCGGCCGGTGATGTCGCCGAGCCGGCCGGCGCCGACGATCAGGGTGGTGATGGCGAGGAGGTAGGCCAGGACGATCCACTGGACCTGCTGGAACGAGGCGTCGAAGGCGTCGGCCAGCGTCGGCAGCGCGACGTTGGCGATGCTGGTGCCGAGCGAGGACAGCAGCATGGACAGGGACAGCCCGGCGAGCACCCACCGGACGGGGGCGGGTGTGCGCTGCGTGCCTCTGGGGGCGGCCGTGGCGGGCCCCGTCGGGGTGGACTTCACCGTGAACTCCGATCTGCGACGCCGCCGCGAACGCGGGGGCGGGTGGGGGAGGGTGGGGGCGGGTGTGTCCGGAGCGTGCGCCCGGCCGGGGCCCGCGGCAACTTCTGTTGCCGGTTCCGGGACGAGAGGGTGGAATGCCCGCATGGATACTCACGCGACCGCTGAGCCGGAGCCGGGGCGGGGCCCTGCGGCGGGTCCCGAGCGGGGCCCCGCGGCGGGTTCCGATCCCGAGCCCGCGGCGCGCCCCCCGCTCGGCGGGACGCCGTCCCGGCATCGGGCCGTGCTCGACGAGGTCGGGCCCCGGCTCAAGCGGCTGCGCGCCCGCCGGGGGCTGACGCTGGCGGCGCTCGCCGAGGAGACCGGCATCTCCAAGAGCACGCTGTCCCGGCTGGAGTCCGGGCAGCGCCGCCCGAGCCTGGAGCTCCTGCTGCCGCTCGCCGACGCGTACCGGGTCCCGCTGGACGACCTGGTCGGCGCCCCGGAGGTGGGGGACCCGCGGGTGCGGCTGACACCCCGCACCATGGCGAGCGGTGGCACGTCCGTCGCCCTGTCCCGGAGCCCGGGCCCGCTGCAGGCGTTCAAGATGGTCATCGCGGACCGGGGTGCGGAACCGGCCCCGCGGACGCACGAGGGCTACGAGTGGCTGTACGTCCTGGACGGCCGCCTGCGCCTCGTCCTCGCCGACTACGACCTGGTCCTCGGCCCGGGCGAGGTGGCCGAGTTCGACACCCGGCTGCCCCACTGGTTCACCAGCGCGGACGGCCGCCCCGTCGAGCTGCTCAGCCTCTTCGGCCGCCAGGGCGAGCGCATGCACGTGCGCGCGCAACCCCGCAAGGACCCGCGACCGTCGGCGGATTGACCGGTGGTGGCGGGGCGCGAGGGGGGGGCTGGCCCCACCCTGAGCCGGTGGGTAGCCGGTTCGTGGCGGGGGGCGGCGCGCGGACATGCTGGGACCGGCAGATACCGCTGGATTCCCTTTGATTCCCCAGGAGTTGGCTCGTGCGTGAGCAGGCGTCGCAGAGATCCCGTCCCACCACCGGACGACAGGGCCGGAGCCAGGAGCCGCGGGGTCGGCGGCGGGGGTGGCGGGCCGCGGCGGCCGTGGCCCTCGGAGTGATGGCGGCGGGTCTCCTGGCCCCGCCCGCGGCGTTCGCGGCCACCCGGCCGGACACCGTCCAGCAGGGCCTGGACGCGCTGGTCCGGGACGACGGCATCCCCGCCGCGCTGGCGAGCGTACGCGGCCGCGACGGCCACACCCGCACCTACACCGCGGGCATCGGCGACCTGGCCACCGGCGCGGAAGTGCCCCGGGACGGCCAGGTGCGGATCGGCAGCAACACCAAGGCGTTCACCGCGGTCGTCGTGCTGCAGCTGGTCGCCGAGGGGCGGATCCGCCTCGACGCGCCGGTCGACACCTACCTGCCGGGCCTCGTCCGCGGGGAGGGCATCGACGGGAGCCGCATCACCGTCCGCGAGCTCCTGCAGCACACCAGCGGCATCCCCAACTACACGGAGTACGACCTCCAGCTGAAGCCCTACACCCCCCTCGAGCTCGTCGCGATCGCCCTCGCGCACCCGTCCCGCTTCGAGCACGGAACGAAGTGGGAGTACAGCAACACGAACTACGTCCTGGCCGGCCTGATCGTCGAGCACGTCACCCACCGTCCCGTCGGCGAGGAGATCACCCGTCGCGTCATCAAGCGGATCGGGCTGCGCCACACCTACTTCCCCGCCCCTGGCGACAAGACGATCCGCGAGCCCCACCCGCACGGCTACTACAGGCAGTCGGCGGACGCACCGCTGAGCGACTTCACGGAGGTCGACCCGTCCTGGGCCTGGTCGGCAGGGGCGATGATCTCCACCAACTCCGACCTCAACCGGTTCTACACCGAGCTCCTGGGCGGCCGCCTGCTCCCGAAGGCCCAGCTCGACCAGATGCGCACCACGGTCCCCGCCGACGCCTTCGGCGCGGGCGCCCGCTACGGCCTCGGCATCGCGAGCAAGCCGCTGTCCTGCGGCGGCCTCTCCTGGGGCCACGGCGGAAGCTTCCCGGGATACGAGACCCGGGGCGCCGTCACGGACGACGGCCGCGCCGCCAACGTCGCGGTCACCGTCCAGCCGGCCGACCCGACGGCCATGGGGCGCGTCGAGACCCTCGTGGACAAGGCCCTGTGCCGCGGCACCACACCCCGCTGAAGACCGGGCGGCAGCGCGGGTCGCGGTCGCGGGTCGCGGGTCAGCGCGGGGTGAGGACGCAGAACTCGTTGCCCTCCGGGTCGGCCAGGACCGTCCACGGCACGTCGCCCTGGCCGAGTTCGACATCGACGGCGCCGAGGGCCCGCAGCCGGGCCACCTCCGCCGCCTGATCCTCTCCGGGGTACGGGCGCAGGTCGAAGTGGAGGCGGTTCTTCGCGGTCTTCGCGCCGGGGGTGCGGATGAACTCGAGGTACGGGCCGACGCCCTGGGCCGAGCGCAGCACCGCCTGAGCGTCGGTCACCTCGTGCAGGGTCCAGTCCATCGCCTCGCCCCAGAACCGGGCCATGGCTCGCGGGTCGACGCAGTCGACGACCACCGCGGCCATCGGCCCGGTGTCCCGGTAGATCTCCCGGGGCTCCAGCACGCAGAACTCGTTGCCCTCCGGGTCGGCCATGACCGTCCAGGGGACATCGCCCTGCCCCACGTCGGCGGGCCTCGCCCCGAGCACCCCGAGGCGCTCGACCAGCTCCGCCTGGTGGGCGGCGGAGGTGGTGGCGAGGTCGATGTGCACCCGGCCCTTCACCGTCTTGGGTTCCGGGACCCGCACGACGTCGATGCAGACGGCGACGGGATCGGGATAGACGAACCCGAGGGGTTCGAGGTTGGTCACCCCGGGCCCCTCACTCTCCACCCCCCACCCGAGCACCTCGGCCCAGAACCGCCCGAGCGCGGAGTCGTCCAGGGCATCCATCGCGAGTTGTACGAGCCGTGTCGCCATACGCCCGACCCTATGCAGCCCACCCCGCGACGACAACGCGCATCCGGACGCCACAACACGGCGGTCCGCAGGGAGCCCGGGGAAGCGCGACAGCCGCTCCGACCGCCGGTGGACGAGGATCCGCCCCCGCTCATCCCGGCACACCGTCACGGCGACCCGGTGCAGCCACCCCTCCCGGATGGCCTGCCGGCGGCTGACCACCAGCCCCAGCACGCGATCGCGATCGTCGACACGCTCCAGCAGTTCGTCCACGACGCGCACCCTGGCAGAGCCCACTGACAACGCCGCTCTCCCTGTGGGTGCTTTTGCAAGCAGGTGCTTGCAATAGTTAGCAAGGTGCGGCAGGATCGGGGTATGGCATCGCTCAACGTCGGGAATCTCGGCGAGTACCTCCGCGAGCAGCGGAGGCAGGCGCAGCTCTCGCTGCGGCAGCTGGCCGAGGCGGCGGGGGTCTCCAATCCGTACCTCAGCCAGATCGAGCGCGGGCTGCGCAAGCCGAGTGCGGACATCCTGCAGCAGCTGGCCAAGGCGCTGCGGATCTCCGCGGAGACGTTGTACGTGCAGGCCGGGATCCTCGACGAGCGGGACCGCGACGAGGTGGAGACGCGCGCCGTCATCCTCGCCGACCCGTCGATCAGCGAGCGGCAGAAGCAGGTGCTGCTCCAGATCTACGAGTCGTTCCGCAAGGAGAACGAGTCCGACGCCACGATGCCCCAGACGAACTGAACTGTGATCCGGGAGGACCAGCACATGGCCATCGCCGATGACCTGAAGAAGACCCTCACCGACCCGACCCCGCTCTACTTCGCCGCCGGCACCGCCGACCTCGCCGTGCAGCAGGCCAAGAAGGTGCCCGGGCTCATCGAGCAGCTGCGGGCCGAGGCCCCGGCGCGGATCGAGGCCGTGAAGAACACGGACCCGAAGGTCGTGCAGGACAAGGCGCGCGAGGCCCAGGAAGCGGTGACCGCCAAGGTCGCCGAGGTCCTCGGGGCCTTCGACCCGAAGAAGCTCGGGGAGAGCGCGCAGGACCTGGCGCTGCGCGGGGTGGGCGTGGCGGCGGAGTACGCGGTGCGTGCCAAGGAGACCTACGACAAGGTCGCCGAGCACGGCGAGCAGGCCGTACGGGCCTGGCGCGGCGAGGTCTCCGACGAGATCGTGGACATCGCCGAGATCGTCGAGCCGGACCCCGCCCCCGTGGCGGTGGCCGTGGTCGAGGCCGAGCCGGTGGACGAGGCGCCCGCAGCGGAGGACAAGCCCGCCGCGAAGCGCACCGCCCCGCGCAAGAACACGGCCAAGAAGGCCGCCGCCACGCCGGACGACGCCGGCTGATCACGTCACCTCGAGGCCGCGTCCCGCGCTGAGCAGCGCGAATGACACGCACCGGACCGGGCACCTTTGCGGGTGCCCGGTCCGTTGTCCTTCCATGAGATCGCCCACCCGGTAGCGTGGAGACGAGGGCGTTCCGACGACGTATGCATGCGCGAGAAGGCGGTCGAGTCGATGTTGATGCGGGGTTTCGACAATGGGGTCCTCCCCCTGCTGGGCTACGCCATGCTGCTGCTCGCGGTCGCGGCGTTCGTCCTCGCGCTGCTGGCCCGTGAGGACGCGTACCGGGCCGCCGGCAAGCAGACCAAGACCTTCTGGCTGGTGATCCTCGGGGTCACGGTCCTGGTCGACTTCTTCCTGGGCATGCTGTTCCTGCAGATCGCCGGTCTGGTCGCCACCATCGTCTTCTTCGTCGACGTACGCCCGGCCCTCAAGCAGGTCTCGGGCGGCGGCCGGCGCAGCGGCGGCAGCAGCAGTGACGGGCCGTACGGGCCCTACAACGGCGGCCGGTAGCGGGCGGTCGGTAGCGGGCGTTCGGTAGCGGGCGTTCGGTCCCGGTCAGCTGTAGCGGCGGCCGGTTCAGCGGGCGGGCCGGCCGGCGTCCGCGCGTCAGCCCGACACGCGGTCCAGGAGGACGACGGCCACGTCGTCGGTCAGCTCGCCCCCGTTGAGGCGGCGGGCCTCGGTGACGGCCGCTTCCAGCAGGCCCTCGCCGCGCAGGCCGTGGTCCAGGTGCCGGTTGATCATCTCGACCATGCCGTCCTGGCCGAGGCGTTCGCGCCCGGCCCCGATCCGGCCCTCGATCAGGCCGTCGGTGTAGAGCATCAGGCTCCAGGTGCCGCCGAGGTCGACCTGGCGGCGGGGCCAGCGGGCCCGGGGCAGCAGTCCCAACGCCGGGCCGCTGTCCTCGTAGGGGAGGAGTCGTGCGGGGCGGCCCGGCCGGGATATGAGCGGGGCCGGATGGCCCGCCAGGCACAGGCCCGCGCGGCGGCCGTCGGGGGAGATGTCCACGGTGCAGAGGGTCGCGAAGATCTCGTCGCAGGGACGTTCCACCTCCAGCACCTCCTGGAGCGTGGCCAGCAGGTCGTCCCCGCACAGACCCGCCAGGGTCAGCGCGCGCCAGGCGATGCGCAGCTCCACGCCGAGGGCCGCCTCGTCCGGGCCGTGGCCGCAGACGTCACCGATCATCGCGTGGACGGTGCCGTCGGGGGTGCGGACGGTGTCGTAGAAGTCCCCGCCGAGCAGGGCCCGGCTGCGGCCCGCGTGGTAGCGGGCGGCGAAGCGCAGGTCGGAGCCCTCGAGCAGGGGGTGGGGGAGCAGGCCGCGTTCCAGGCGGGCGTTCTCCTGGGCGCGCAGCCGCGACTCGGCCAGCTTGTACTGGGCGATGTCGGCGCGTTTTCGTTCCACCGCGTAGCGGATGGCGCGGCTCAGCAACCGTCCGTCCAGCTCGCTGCCGAAGAGGAAGTCCTGGGCGCCGACGCGGACCGCCTCGGCGGCGCGTTCGGCGTCGGCCTCGGCGGTCAGGACCAGGACGGCGTGGCGCGGGGCCATGCGCAGCACCTGGCGCAGAACCGCAAGCTCGTCGTCGGCCGGATCGGTGCCGTCGGTGGGGTCCGTGCCGTTGGCCGTTCCGGTCCCGCCCGTGATCCGGTGGCCGCCCGCGATCCCGATTCCGATTCCGATCCCGTTGCTGTTCCCGCTTCCGTACCCGTGCCCGGTCCCGTACCCGTGCCCGGTCCCGTACCCGTGCCCGTTTCCGGTCCCGGTTCCGGGCAGGGACAGGTCGAGCAGGATGCAGTGCACGTCATGGGTGAGCAGCCGCGCCGCCTCGGTCAGGTTGCGCGCGGTGCGGATGCGGATGCGGTGGCCGTCGGCGTCGAGGATCTCGGGGACGGTGAGGCCCGCGGGGTCGTCCTGGATCACCAACAGCGTCAGGGCCTGGGGGCCGCTGGGCTGGGCGGTGGCCGACTGGGGCGTGCCCTGCCCGTACGGGGCCGTGCCGGACTGGGCCGTGCCGCCCGGCTGGGACGGTACGACGGCGTGCGGGGCTGGCAGGCGGGCCTGACCGCTCTCCGCGGGCGGGGTGTCCCTCTGCCGCGGTACGGATGCGGGCATCGTCTCCGGTTCCTTCCCTCCCCCCGAGGGTGCGCTCGTGCGCCCCGACCCTAGCGGTCCCCGCCCGGCGCGTGAATGCCGTCGCCGGCGGCCGCCTCCGGCATATGCCGTTATCGCGTGGGATCGACCGTCCTGGGATGACCAACGTCACCATCCGGCCCGTGTCGCCCCGCACGGCACCCGGACGCACGGTCCGACGCGCCCACCGGACCCCCGCGCGCCCGCCGGACCCCGCCGAAGCGCCCGCCGGACCCCGCCGAAGCACCCGCCGGACCCCGCCGAAGCGCCCGCCGGACCCCGTCCCGCCAAGCGCTCACCCCGCTACGCGTCCGGCCGGACCACCGCCTTGATCGGCATCGAGCCCGCCCCCGCGATCGTGATCGTGCGCCCCGGTCGCGGCGCGTGGACCATCGCGCCGTCGCCGATGTACATCGCGACGTGGCTCGCGTCGTCGAAGTAGATGATCAGATCGCCCGGCCGCATGTCCTTCACCGCGACCTTCGGCAGCAGCCGCAGCTGTTCCTGCGAGGTCCGCGGAATCGGCTTGCCCGCCGCCAGCCACGCCTGGGAGGTCAGCCCCGAGCAGTCGAAGGTGTCCGGGCCCTCGTGGCCCCATTCGTACCGCTTGCCGATCTGGGCGGTGGCGAACTGGACCGCCTTCCTGCCCGCCTCCGACGCCGTGCCCTGGAGTTCCTTGAGCGCGCCCGAGGACAGCCAGGCGGTCTGCGCCTTGTACTGCGCGTCCTGCTCCAGCTGGATCAGCCGGGCCTTCTCCTCCGCCTGGAGCTTGCTCTCCAGCTCCTCGGCGGTCTTGATCTTCTGCTCGATCTCCTTCTTGGCGGTCTCCTGCTTGACCCGGTTGGCCTCCAGGGTCTGCCAGTGCGCGCTCGCGTCCGTCGCGTACTGCTGCAAGTCGGCCTGGGTGCGGGCCAGTTCCGAGAGGGTGTCCGAGGCGGCCTTCTCGCCCTGGCGCAGCAGGTCGGCGCCGTTCAGGAACATGCTCGGGCTGTTGCTCAACGCCAGCTGCGCGCCCGGCGGCAGGCCACCCGAGCGGTACTGGGCGCGGGCGGCGGCGCCCGCGCGGTTCTTGAGCGTGGCGATCCGCTCCTGGCCGGCCACCACCTGCTTGGCGATCTCGACGATCTTGTCCGACTGGGCCTTGGTCTCGCCCACCGCGAGGTTGTAGGCGTCCGTGGCGGTGCCCGCCTGGCGGTACAGCTCCTCTATCTCCTTGTGCACCTGTTCCAGCGTCTTGGCGCCCGGCTCGGGAGCCGCGGGTGAGCCCGGCGCGGCAGGGGCGAAGGGGGCCGCCGGGGCGCTCGGGGCGCTCGGGGCGGCGTACGCCGTGCCCACCAGGCCCGGGGCCGTCACGATCGCCATCGCGCAGAGCATAGTGAGCGCGGATGCGCCGCGGTGTCGTCTCATGGTCCCCCCAGGCACCCGAGTCAGATCCCGTCACAGATCTGACTATTCGTCAGTAACTTCTCACTGCCTTCGGGATGGTGCCACGACTCGGCGAATTCCAACACCCTCTGCCCCGCGCGCACCGCGCCCGCCGCACCCCCGAAACGCCGTCGAGCACTCAACGGGCCGCCGCCGCCCCCGGTTCCCCGTCCGGCACACCTCACCCCATCGGGCGCAAGGCCTCCCAGCGGACCGTCAGTTCGCCCTGCCGCCACCGCTTCGGACCGTCCGTCAGCGGCCAGTCCCCCGCCAGTGCCCGCGCCGTACGGATCCACCGCTGCCGGGCGCCCAGCGAGGCGTACGGAGCCGCCGCCGCCCACGCCCGGTCGAAGTCCCGCAGGAACGCGTGCACCGGCTCACCCGGCACATTTCGGTGGATCAGTGCCTTCGGCAGCCGCTCCGCCAGGTCCGAGGGGCGCTCCAGGGAGCCCAGCCGGGTCGCGAAGGTCACCGTGCGCGCCCCCTCCGGGCCCAGCGCGACCCACACGTGCCGCCGCCCGATCTCGTCGCAGGTCCCCTCCACCAGCAGCCCGCCCGGCGCCAGCCGCCCGCACAGCCGCTCCCACACCCGCGCGACCTGCTCCTCGTCGTACTGGCGCAGTACGTTCGCCGCCCGGATCAGCGCCGGCCGCTCACCCCCGTCCAGCGGGACCTCGAAACCGCCGTGCCGGAAGCTGAGGCCCTCGCGCTCGTACGGCTTCGCGCCCGCGACCCGGGCCGGTTCGATCTCGATCCCGACCACCCGGACCCCCGGCGCCACCGGCCGCAGCCGGCTCAGCAGCTCGACCGCCGTCCACGGAGCGGCCCCGTACCCCAGGTCCACCGCCACCGGGTGCCCGGCCCGCCGCAGCGCGGCCCCGTGCGCGTCCGCGATCCAGCGGTCCATTCGGCGCAACCGGTTCGGATTGGTGGTTCCGCGGGTCACCGCACCCACGGGTCGGCTGGGGGGAGGAGTGCGTGCGGCCATGAGCCGAGGGTAAGCGGACGCCGCGCGCTCGATAAAAATCCGGTAAACCGCAGGGATTCCTCGCGCCGTCCCGGAATGCGCGGGACGGTCGCGCGGGTTGCACTCCTTGCAGGGCGTGCGCCACGCTCCGCGCTGCCCTGCCCGCATGACCGTCCGTAGCCGCACGACCGCCCGTATGACGCACGACCGCCGGCACGCCGCACCACCGCCTGTAAGCCGCACCACCGCCTGTAAGCCGCACGAGCCCGAGTGAGAGGACCGCTCCTTGAGTCAGTACGTGTCCCGGCTCGGCGGCAGGCTCGCCGCCGCCCGCAGTACCCGCCACGACGCGCCCCGGCTGCGGCTGCCCGCGGTCGGCCACGCGCGCAAGCCGCGCCGCGTCGCGATGCTCAGCGTGCACACCTCACCCCTGCACCAGCCCGGCACCGGTGACGCGGGCGGCATGAACGTCTACATCGTGGAGCTGGCCAAGCGGCTCGCCGCGATCAACATCGAGGTCGAGATCTTCACCCGGGCCACCACCGGCGGCCTGCCGCCCGTCGTGGAGCTGACCCCGGGCGTCCTGGTGCGGCACGTCGACGCGGGACCGTACGAGGGCCTGGCCAAGGAAGAGCTGCCCGCACAGCTCTGCGCCTTCACCCACGGCGTCATGCAGGCCTGGGCCGGGCACCGCCCCGGCTACTACGACCTCGTCCACTCCCACTACTGGCTCTCCGGCCACGTCGGCTGGCTCGCCGCCGAACGCTGGGGCGTCCCGCTCGTCCACGCCATGCACACGATGGCCAAGGTCAAGAACGCCGCGCTGGCCGAGGGCGACACCCCCGAGCCCGCCGCGCGCGTCATCGGCGAGACCCAGATCGTCGCCGCCGCCGACCGCCTCATCGCCAACACCGCCGAGGAAGCCGACGAGCTGGTCCGCCACTACGACGCCGACCCCGGCAAGGTCGCCGTCGTCCACCCCGGCGTGAACCTCCAGCGCTTCACCGTCGGCGACGGCCGCGCCGCCGCCCGCGCCCGCCTCGGGCTCCCGCAGGACGCCGTCATACCCCTCTTCGCGGGCCGTATCCAGCCGCTCAAGGCCCCCGACATCCTGCTGCGCGCCGTCGCCGAGCTCGTCGACCGCGACCCCTCGATGCGGCGCAGGCTCCTGGTCCCCGTCGTCGGCGGCCCCAGCGGCAGCGGCCTCGCCAAGCCCGAGGGCCTGCAGAAGCTCGCGGCCCGCCTCGGCATCACCGACCTGGTCCGCTTCCACCCGCCCGTCGGCCAGGACCAGCTCGCGGACTGGTTCCGGGCGGCTTCCGTGCTGGTCATGCCGTCGTACAACGAGTCCTTCGGGCTGGTCGCGCTGGAGGCCCAGGCCACCGGTACGCCGGTCCTCGCGGCCGCGGTCGGTGGCCTCCCGGTCGCCGTCAACGACGGGGTCACGGGCATCCTCGTACCGGGCCACGACCCCGTCGACTACGCGCGCCAGCTGCGCCGCTTCATCGACGACCCCGCGCTCACCGACCGGATGGGCCGCGAGGCGGCCCGGCACGCACAGTTCTTCGGCTGGGACACGGCGGCCGCCGGCACGGCGGACGTGTACACCGCGGCGATGCACGATCATCGCCGTCACGTACGCTCCCACCATGGCTGAGACCGCCCCGACCGCGCCGACGGAGATCATCGAGAGCACGCTGGACGACGCCGGGCTGGAGTGGGAGAGCCCCGAGCCCGGCTCGTACGTCGTCAAGCTGCCGGGCACGCGCAAGCTGTCGACCACCTGCTCCCTGAAGGTGGGCCGGCACTCCCTGTCGGTCAACGCGTTCGTCATCCGTCACCCGGACGAGAACGAACCGGCCGTGCACCGCTGGCTGCTGGAGCGCAACCTCAAGCTCTACGGGATGTCCTACGCCGTGGACCGCCTCGGCGACGTCTACCTGACGGCGCGGCTGCCGCTGGCCGTGGTGAGCCCGCAGGAGCTGGACCGCGTACTCGGCGCGGTGCTGGAAGGCGCGGACGGCGCGTTCAACACGCTGCTGGAGCTGGGGTTCGCGAGCGCCATCCGCAAGGAGTACGAGTGGCGGGTCTCGCGGGGCGAGTCCACCCGCAACCTGGACGCCTTCAAGCACCTGACGGAACGCCCGGCCTGAGGGCCGGGCGCCCGTCCCTCAGGCGGTGGCGGCGGCGGGCAGAACCCCCGGCTCCACGACCGCGACCTCGGCGACCGTCACCTCCACGACCGCCACCTCCACGACGTCGGCCTCGGGCACCTCCGGCACCTCGGCCTCCGCCACTTCGGCCTCCGGCAGGTTCCGCATCAGCATCCAGTAGCCGAGTCCCGCGATCGAGCCCAGGACCGCCATCGCGCCCCACAGCCAGCCCGCGCCGAAGCGGTCGATGACGAAGCCCGCCGTCAGCGGCGCGATCAGCGAGGCCACCGCCCACGACATCGTGTACATGCCCTGGTAGCGGCCCCGGCCGTGGGTCGGGGAGAGCCGCGCGACCAGGCCCATCTGGGTGGGCGAGTTGATGATCTCGGCCACCGTCCAGACGCAGACGGTCAGCGCGATCACCCCGAGCGAGCCGCCGAAGGCGGTCATCCCGAACCCGTACCCGGCCAGCAGGGCCGAGGCGACCAGCAGCTTCTGCGGATCGCGGTGCTCGATCAGCCGGGTGACCGGGATCTGGAGCAGCACGATCAGCACGCCGTTGAGGGCGATCACCACGCCGTACTCACCGGGCGTGAAGCCCGCGGCGCCCATCGACAGCGGCAGCCCGAACGACCCCTGCATGAAGATCAGCGAGATCAGGAACGACAGCCCGACGACCCCCATGAAACGGCCGTCGCGCAGTACGGTCCCCATCCCGATCTCCGGCTCCGCGCCCCCGGCCGCGCCGGACGCGTCCTTGTCGGGGCGCGATTCGGGGAGCTTGACGTAGACGAGGACGGCGCAGACCAGGGTCAGCGCCGCCTCGCCGAGGAAGCCCGCGAGGTAGCTGTACTCGGCGATGAAACCGGCGGCGGTCGCGGAGACCGCGAAACCGAGGTTGATCGCCCAGTAGTTGAGGGCGAAGGCCCGGACCCGGTCCTCGGGGCGCACGATGTCGGCCATCATCGCCTGCACCGCCGGGCGGGAGGCGTTGGAGGTCATGCCGACGAGCAGCGCGACCGCGGCGATCGCCGCCGGGTGCTGCATGAAGCCGAGCAGGGCGACCGAGAAGGCGGTGGAGAGCTGGGCCGCCATCAGCGTCGGCCGCCGCCCCAGCCGGTCCGTCATCACTCCGGCGACCAGGGAGGAGACGACCCCGCCGAGGCCGTGCAGGGCGACCACCAGTCCCGCGAACGAGGCCGAGTAGCCCCGCTCCAGGGTCAGGTACAAGGTCATGAACGTGGCGACGAAAGCCCCGAGCCGGTTCACCAGCGTGCTCGTCCACAGCCACCAGAACTCGCGCGGCAGCCCCGCGACGCTGGCACGCGCGGCCCGCCTCATCCTGTCAACGGACATACGGGATCCCCCTGGAAATGTAAGTGGTGCGGCTGCCCCCGGCACGTTACGAGGCGGAGGCGCGCGGCCGCCACTGGATTGACGCGGTGCGTCAATTGGGGACGGTCCCGAGGGCTCCCGGCGGGCTCCCGGAGGGGTACGGGCGGGGCGCGCGAGGGGATCCGGCGTCCATTAGGCTCGTACGCATGGCCGACGCACCGTACAAGCTGATCCTCCTCCGTCACGGCGAGAGCGAGTGGAACGCGAAGAACCTGTTCACCGGCTGGGTGGACGTCAATCTCAACGAAAAGGGCGAGAAGGAGGCGGTCCGCGGCGGTGAGCTGCTCAAGGACGCCGGTCTGCTCCCCGATGTCGTGCACACCTCGCTCCAGAAGCGCGCGATCCGCACCGCGCAGATGGCGCTCGAGGCGGCCGACCGCCACTGGATCCCGGTCCACCGCTCCTGGCGCCTGAACGAGCGCCACTACGGCGCCCTCCAGGGCAAGGACAAGGCCCAGACGCTCGCCGAGTTCGGCGAGGAGCAGTTCATGCTGTGGCGCCGGTCGTACGACACCCCGCCGCCGGCGCTCGAGGACGGCACCGAGTTCTCGCAGTCCGAGGACCCGCGCTACGCGAGCATCCCGCCGGAGCTGCGCCCCAAGACGGAGTGCCTGAAGGACGTCGTCGTCCGCATGCTCCCGTACTGGTACGACGCCATCGTCCCGGACCTGCTCACCGGCCGCACCGTCCTGGTCGCCGCCCACGGCAACTCCCTGCGCGCCCTCGTCAAGCACCTCGACGGCGTCTCGGACGAGGCCATCGCGGGCCTGAACATCCCGACCGGCATCCCGCTCTCCTATGAACTGGACGCCGATTTCAAGCCCCTGAACCCGGGCGGCACCTACCTCGACCCGGACGCCGCGGCGGCCGCGATCGAGGCCGTCAAGAATCAGGGCAAGAAGTAACCCTCACGCACGAAACAGCCCCCCACCTGCCGTTTCCCGGCGGGTGGGGGGCTTCTCGTTGCCCTGGGGCCGCCTGTGGGCCGTCAGGGCGTATTGGCCCCCTAGAGGAGGTGGCACCTAGCGTCGAGTGCGATCGTCAGGGCCGCTAGTGCGACGACCGTGTGTGGCCAACCAGCGGACTCTGTGAGGGCGGCGACCGCCCAGCTGATCAGCAGGAACGGCCTCCCCCTGACGGTTAGGTCGATTCGCAGGCTTCGATATGGGAGCATGGCACCCTCCAACAGCGCGGACCACTCTGGCAAGCGTGGGTCGATTCGAACGTGCTGACGGAATACAAGGCCGCCTCCTGCAAGAGGCGGCCTTTCCGATTGGGGGAACTGTATGCGCAGATTGCCGCGGCCAGCAAACCCCCTGGTAATCGCCTTCTACTTCTGCATTTTTGCATGCATGTATGCAAGCTGGACCCCGGTGCTTCAAGGGCCGGATCCTGCGGGTCAACTCCGGCTAACTATGGGAAGGTGTGGCGGGGTTAGCTGCGTCGCTTCTATGGACAACTAGGCACGTTGGTGCCGCAGGTCGCCTCTTGTAGCGGGCTTGAGTGTTGAGAAGGTGGCTTGGTTAAGCCGCTTGGTTATCTGGCCTGATTAACCATGGATGTAAAGCCTAGGTTTTAAGCCTGGATGTTAAGCCTGGACGTAAAGCCTAGGCATTAAGTCCGGATGTTAAGCCCAGATATTAAGCCGTATTGGCGTCTTGGATCGTCAGCCGTCAACTGCGCCGTGGGAACGTTGGTAGACAGCGGATCGACCACATGAAGGAGCAGATCTTTGCCCGTACGCCCACAGCCGACGAAGTGAAGCTCTTGCAGCTCCCGCCCGGCGAAGCGGTGGTCGAGCTGCACCGAACGACCTACACGGCGGACGGCACCGTGGTCGAATTCGCGATCGGGGTGCACGCCGCATCGCGCTTCGCCTGGGAGTACGACTTCAAGGTGCCCGACTCGACGAAGGACAGGGGAGGTTGGGAGTGATCTCGACGCGGGATTGGGCGGACACCCGGCTCCTCTGGAATTACCACCAGATGGGCCACGCTCCGCAGCCGTGCTCGGTCGCGATCGGACTTGGTAGCCATGACCTGGGAGTGGCCGACGCCGCAGTCGACCTGTACCGGCGCGGCATGGCCCCCCTTCTCGTGTTCACTGGAGCCACCAGCCCGACGACGCGCGAACGGATGCCCCGCGGTGAAGCCGTTCACTACCGCGAGCGGGCATTGGAGCTTGGGGTGCCCAGCTCCGTGGTCCTCGTGGAACCGCGCGCTCGGAACACGGGCGAGAACATCCGGTTCAGCCGAGAACTGTTCGAAGCAGCCGGTGTCGACGTCTCCTCGGTGCTGCTGATCAGCAAGCCGTACGAGGAGCGACGCGCGTACGCCACAGCCCGGAAGCTCTGGCCCGGAGTCGAGTTCGTCAGCGCCTCCACCCCGATGACGTTGGACGAATACGTCGACTCCATCGGGGACGCACGTCTTGTCATCGACATGCTGGTCGGAGCCTTGCAGCGGCTACTGGTCTACCCGGCGCAGGGCTTCACCATCAGCCAGCAGGTCCCGGGAGATGTGGCCGACGCGTACGAGCGATTGTGCGAGCGAGGTTTCACGAGTCTTCTCCTCCGGGATGAGTCGGGTCAGGCTCGGAGCCAGACACGCCGGTGACGAGCGACGGAGTACGCCTGTTCCACTTGCTCCGGAGTGAGCTTGCCTGTGAGCGGGCCCAGGGCAGCCACTTCTCGCTCCCGGTAGATCCGAACGGAGTGCTGCGTCACCGCGCGATCTAGGGACGCGATGCCGACGAAGACCAGGACTGGTTCGACGGGCACGTCGAAGGCGCAGTACCGCCCCAGAACCCTCCGTACGAGTTCGGCTTCGGATTGGCTTGCCGCCGCGTAGGGCAGGGGCTTGCCGCCGTTGACCTTGGCCATCGAGTCGCCGACCCAGACCTTGGCGCCCCGGTGGTTCTTGGTGTTGACGCTGAACACGCCTCCGGGGCCGATCAACAGGTGATCGATGTCGCCTCCGTTGCCCTTCTCAATTCCATGAAGCACCCGCCAACCGAGCGGGGACAGGCGTTCCAGCTCACGGCCCACCCAGCGCTCGCCTTCCAGCCCGGTGTACCAGCTGTCCCACTCCGAGGACTGCCGCAGTAACTTCGCCTTCAGCCTGTGAGCCGTCGACGGGCCCCGTACCGCGATCATTCCGAGTACCCCAGCGCCGGGAGGGTTCCGCGCCAGGTCTTCGCTGGGGCTGAGGGGTGGGAGGGGCAGCGGCCGTTCGGATCGGCGTGGCGGTGTGGCAGCAGTGGGGCGTGCTCGCTGTTGAGACGGGGCGGCGGGGCGGGGCTCTTCAGCGGGCGTTGAGGGGGAGCTGACGATGAGATCGTCCCCAAGGTGTTGCCGGAGGAGGGCCAGAGCTTCGTCCTGGTACTTCCGAACCTTGATCGTCACGGTCTTGGTCGCTCGATCCGCCCAGGCGACAGCCGTTCCGTCCGGCAGGTTCACGTAGAGCCGATCCCTGCCATGCCGCTTCCACGAATGCACCGTCAGATTGCTCATCAGCCGCCCCCCTTGCGTGCCGTCCCCACGCTTATGCCAACACCTGGTGGCCGGGTCGGCAAGACCGCCGGGGGCGGCGCGGAGCTGTTACAGGTTTCTCTACCTCATCAAGGCACCCGGCTGCGTTCCGCTCCACCGGGCGCGCTTCCCGGCTCTGCCTGCGCCCGCGCTCCTGCCTGCGGCCCGCTCGGCGCTGCCGCCGCCGACGCGCGCCTCTACAACGGGATAGGCCCAAGGGCATGAGCTGAACCCTGAGCCCGCCCTCACCGACATGCCTCCGGCGGGGGCGCAACAAGCACCGGGATGGCGGGGGCGCCGCACGCGAGTGCCGGTCCGTGGAGGGCTGAGGCGGGGAACTCCCATCCCGTCTGCCGTCGACCCAGGCAAGCCGAGCAGACACCACATACGTGTGGGTCGACGGCAGACGGGATGGGAGTTGGGGCAGTGGTGGGTGCAAGTAGGGGGCATGCGGCCCGTGACACCTCCCAGCCGAAGCCGCACCGCTGACTTCCCCTGTGCGGCGGGCCTTGAGCCTCAGGAATAGAAGCCCGTCCAGTACTCACCGGGCGCCACAGTGAACGCGTCGGGCTCTTCAAGCCGGAGGGCTTCATACCGAGCGTGGAAGGCGAGGAACGCATCCTGGAGAGAGCAGCCGAGATGCTCTCTCATGGCCTTGATGCCGTGGATGATGCGGCCCGCGAGGATCTCACTGTCAGCGATGCTTATGGAGGCCGCGGTGTTCTCGTTCATGCTGGCAAGATCGCACAGGGCAGGAACGGGGCGCTGCTGAGTTTTCGACCGCTGGGCCCACCGGGCCGTCCCTGGGCCGTGGAACGGTGGCCAAGGGCGCCCGAGGGTGACAACCGCTGACCGCTCGACCGCAGGTCGGAGCCGGTACGCCCGGTAAAGCCCCAGGTCGGACCAAGAACCAGGGCAAGAAGTAACCCCCAGGCACGGCGAAGCCCTCCACCCGCTGTTCACCGCGGGTGGGGGGCTTCTCGTTGGAGGGTGGAGTGGCGCGGTGGTGGAGCGGTGGAGCGGGGTGGAGCGATGACGGTCTTCCGGTGCCGGTGCCGGGGCCAGGTCCAGGAGCTGAGGCTGCGGCCGGACGCGGTCGAGGGCCTCGGCTGAGCGCCTCGGCTGAGCGCCCCGACCGAGCGCCTCGGCTGAGCGCCGCGCACACCCCGCGCCCCGGCCGGCCGCGGAAGGCCCCGGCCGTGCGGATGGCCCCGGCCGAGGGGATCGGGCGGGGCCCTTCGCGTACGGGCGGTCAGGCGGGCGGGTTCAGCCGCCGCACTGGCACGGGGCGCCGGACTGGCAGCCGCAGCCGCAGCCCGAGCCGCAGCCGCAGGCCGCGAGCAGGGGGAGGCGCAGGGCCTCCTGGGGCTGGTGCTCCTGCTCGGGCGTGATGGGGACGGGGGAATCGGACATGGTTCCTCCTCGCAGGCGTACCGGGTCGTACTGCCTTTGCCTCATTCATGCCCAGCCGCACGGGCGCGTCAACGGCGCATTGGGGCAGGAGGGCGGGAGCCCTGACGCGGGGTCAGGATCCCCCGGCGCGCGGGGTCAGGCTCCCTCGACCGCCGTCGGCGCCTGCAGCTCGTCCGCGTGCTCGCCCGTCACCAGGTAGACGACGCGCTTGGCGACCGAGACCGCGTGGTCCGCGAAGCGCTCGTAGTACCGGCCGAGCAGCGTCACGTCGACCGCCGTCTCGATGCCGTGCTTCCACCGGTCGTCCATCAGGTGCTGGAACAGCGTGCGGTGCAGCTGGTCCATCTCGTCGTCGTCCTGCTCCAGCTGGAGCGCGAGGTCGACGTCCTTGGTGATGATGACCTCGGCGGCCTTCGCCATCAGGCGCTGCGCCAGCTGACCCATCTCCAGGATCGTGGCGTGCAGGTCCCGCGGGACGGCCGTGTCCGGGAAGCGCAGCCGGGCGAGCTTCGCCACGTGCTGGGCCAGGTCGCCGGAGCGCTCCAGGTCCGCGCTCATCCGCAGCGAGGTCACCACGATGCGCAGATCGGTGGCCACCGGCTGCTGGCGGGCCAGCAGCGCGATCGCGCGGGCCTCCAGGTCGTGCTGGAGGTCGTCCACCTTCTGGTCGGCGGCGATGACGCTCTCGGCGAGCTTGAGATCGGCGTCGAGCATGGCGGTGGTCGCCCGGCCGATCGCGGAACCGACGAGCCGGGCCATCTCGACCAGGCCTTCTCCGATCGAGTCCAGTTCCTCGTGGTACGCGTCCCGCATGGTGGGTGTCCCTCTCTAGCGTCGTGCCCGTGTTCTGCCTCGTGCCGTACCCGTGCCCGTCTTGCCTCGTGCCCGGGGGGCCGGGGCCTCTCGCCCCACGTTGACACGGTGAGCCGCGAACGCGTCCGACTCCGGCATCACAAATGAATCAACCCCGTCGCCAGGGTGAACTCTGGGCGACGACTGTTCGAGGTGCCACCCGAACGGCTGTGGAACTCTCGTCGCACCTGCTTAACCTGGACACATGGACGTGAACGCGGCGGTCGCCGCAGCTGCAGCGATCGCCGGGTTGTGCACCGGTGTGATCGCCATGCTGGCGTTCCGCTGGAGCGAGCGCGACCAGGCCCGCCCCACCCGGAGCTCCATGCGCCCCGACATCAATGCGGTACTCCCGCCCGGAGTGGACACCGTCCTCTCCGTACTCCGCTCCTCCGCCGTCGTGCTCGACGAGGGCGACGCGGTCGTCAAGGCCAGCTCGGCGGCGTACGCCCTCGGCCTGGTCCGCGGCGGCAAGCTCGCCGTGGAACCCATGCTGCACATGGCCCGCGACACCCGCCGCGACGGGGAGATACGCCAGATCGAGCTGGACCTCCCGCGCCGCGGCACCGGCCGCGGCGAGGCCCTCGCCGTCTCGGCGCGGGTCGCCCCGCTCGGCTCCCGGCTGGTGCTCCTGCTGGTCGAGGACCTCACGGAGGCCCGCCGGATCGAGGCGGTCCGCCGAGACTTCGTCGCCAACGTCTCGCACGAGCTGAAGACCCCGGTCGGCGCGATCTCCCTGCTGTCCGAGGCCGTCATGGACGCGGCCGACGACCCCGAGGCGGTCACCCGCTTCGCCGGCCGCATGCAGATCGAGGCCACCCGGCTGATCAACCTCGTACAGGAGCTGATCGACCTCTCCCGGGTCCAGAACGACGACCCCCTGGAGGACGCCGAGCCGGTCCGGGCCGACACCCTCGTCGCCGAGGCCATCGACCGCTGCCGCCACACGGCCTCCTCCAAGCAGATCACCATGGCCGTCGGCGGCACCGCCGACCTGCGGATATGGGGAAACCGGGGGCAGCTCGCCGCGGCCCTCGGGAACCTGGTCGAGAACGCCGTGAACTACAGCCCCGCCCGCACCCGCGTCGGCATCGCCGCGCGCCGGGTGAACGCTCCGGGTGGAGACTTGATCGAGATAGCCGTGACCGACCAGGGCATCGGCATCCCGGAAAAGGACCGGGAGCGCATCTTCGAGCGCTTCTACCGCGTGGACCCGGCCCGCTCCCGTGCCACGGGCGGCACCGGCCTCGGCCTCGCGATCGTGAAGCACGTGGCCGCCTCGCACGGCGGGGAGGTCACGGTGTGGAGTTCAGAGGGGCAGGGCTCCACCTTCACCCTGCGGCTCCCGGAGGCCGCCGCACCCGCCGCCGCGGCAGCCCCCGCATCTGGCATACCCGTGCTCCAACCCGAACCAGCCATTCCTGCCCCGGAGGTCCTTCCGTGACCCGAGTGCTCGTCGTCGAGGATGAGGAATCCTTCAGCGACGCCCTGTCCTACATGCTCCGCAAGGAAGGCTTCGAGGTCGCGATCGCGGCGACCGGGCCCGACGGGCTGGACGAATTCGAGCGCAACGGCGCCGACCTCGTCCTGCTCGACCTGATGCTCCCCGGGCTGCCCGGCACGGAGGTGTGCCGGCAGCTGCGCGGCCGCTCCAACGTCCCCGTGATCATGGTCACGGCCAAGGACAGCGAGATCGACAAGGTCGTCGGGCTGGAGATAGGAGCCGATGACTACGTCACCAAGCCCTTCTCCTCGCGCGAGCTGGTCGCCCGCATCCGCGCGGTCCTGCGCCGCCGCGGCGAGCCGGAAGAGGTCACCCCGGCGGCCCTGGAGGCCGGACCGGTCCGCATGGACGTCGACCGCCACGTGGTCACCGTCGCCGGTGCCAAGGTCGACCTGCCGCTCAAGGAATTCGACCTCCTGGAGATGCTGCTGCGCAACGCGGGCCGCGTGCTGACCCGCATGCAGCTGATCGACCGGGTGTGGGGCGCGGACTACGTGGGCGACACCAAGACCCTCGACGTCCACGTCAAGCGCCTGCGGGCCAAGATCGAGCCGGACCCGGGCGCGCCGCGCTACCTGGTCACGGTCCGCGGCCTCGGCTACAAGTTCGAGCCGTAAGCCATCACCGCCGCGTTACGCACGCGAAGCAAGCGCTCGAAGCAAGCACTCGAAGCGGGCGCACGAAGCGGGCGCACGAAGGAGGGCCTCCCCCGGAATCCGGGGGAGGCCCTCCTTCGTGCACGTGTGCGAGCGCTACGGCCGCGGCGCTACGTTCCCGAGCGCCCCGGGCCGGTCAGTGACCGGCGCTGTGCGACGGCGAGGCGGAGCCCGAGGGGGGCGCGGAGGCGCCGGCCGACGCCGCGCCCGAGGGGCTGCCGGACGGCGCACCCGAGGGGGAGGGGGCGGCGGAGCCCGCGGGGGACGCGGAGGCGCTGCCGGACGGCGAGGGGCCGGCCGCGGGGGCCTCGGTCGGGCCGTAGCCCGCGTAGTACCCGGTGGCGGGGACGACGAAGGCGCCCAGCTCGACGTCACCGGTCTCGCTCAGCTGGAAGACGACCTTCTGGGCGTCGCCGTCCTTGACGGCCTGGCGGCCGCCCTCGATGACGGCGGAGGCGTTGCCCTTGCCGCCGAGCACGACGGAGCCGTGCGCGGGGACGGTGACCTTGGCGGCGCCGGTGGAGTCCTTCAGCGTCACCTTGCCCTTGGCACCCGCGAGGGTGACGGCGTCGATGGTCTGCGGCGTGGCGCCGGTGTTGAAGACGGTCGCCGAGACGACGGCGGGGCCCTTGCCGTCCTTCGCGCCCTGGGTGATGACCAGGGCGTTCTGGACCTTGATGGCGCCCTTGGTGACGGCGGCGTTGTCAGGCTTGATTTCGAGTGTCTGTGCGTCGTTGCCCGCGCCGCATGCGGCGAGCGAGGCGATCGAGAACGCGAGGGCGGAGGCGGCGAGAGCGCCGCGTCGAAGGCTGCGGCTCACGGCGGCGGCAACTCCTAGGACGTACGGACGGAGGACGGTGAGGCAGTTGCTGAGGGTGGTGCGGGTGGTGCGGGTGGTGCGGTCGGGCGGAGGTAAAGCCGCCCTAAGTGTGTGTCAGCGCGCTTAGGTTACCGAGCCGCCGCCCCGTGCCCGCACCCGACCCTCCGCATCGCCCGGGGCACCCTGAACCGGTCCCGTCGATCTTGCATTAGAGATCAATTCCGGGATTCCTTTCGAACGGGGCCCCTTGATCAATTCAGGATTGGGCCGGAACCCGCTACAGAGCGGCCTCACCAGTCGAACGGAGTAGTTCGGTTTCACCACGCCGAACCCGGCAAAACGGGACGTACGTCGCGTCGAGCGCGAGCTCCCGGAGGTGTAGCGTGGTCGATTCTGTCCGTCCGCGCAGTGGCTCCGACCTGCGAATACCCCCTTCCGGAAGCCCTCCGCAGCACGTTCGTGTCGCTGTTGTCAAGCCCCGAGATAGGCCCTGACCTGCGAAAACGCCATTCATAACAGTCGGTTCTCGTGTTACCCTGGATAGCCACGGAAGGGGTACCTGTCACATGACGTTCAAGGTTGGCGACACCGTGGTCTATCCCCATCACGGGGCCGCGCTGATCGAGGCCATCGAAACTCGCCAGATCAAAGGCGTGGACAAGACCTACTTGGTGCTCAAGGTCGCCCAGGGTGACCTGACGGTTCGCGTACCTGCGGACAACGCGGAGTTCGTCGGTGTCCGCGATGTGGTCGGCCAGGACGGGCTGGACCGGGTCTTCGAGGTGCTTCGTGCACCGTACGCCGAAGAGCCGACGAACTGGTCCCGTCGCTACAAGGCAAATCTGGAAAAGCTCGCCTCTGGCGATGTCATCAAGGTCGCGGAAGTCGTCCGTGACCTGTGGCGTCGTGAGCGTGAGCGCGGGCTCTCCGCGGGCGAGAAGCGCATGCTCGCGAAGGCGCGCCAGATCCTGGTGAGCGAGCTCGCGCTCGCCGAGAACACCAACGAGGACAAGGCCGAGGCCCTCCTCGACGAGGTTCTCGCGTCCTGACGCGACGAACCGTCTACACAGCAGTCGTGCCGCGGTGCCCGATGACGGCCCTCTCGCTCGCCGAGAGGACTGTCGCCGGGCGCTGCGGCATGTCTGTCTCCCCAGCCGCACCGTACGTACCGCACCACCCCCGCGCAGGGCGCGGTGGCGTGCCGGGTCCGGGCAGCCGGCTCGACCGGTCGTCACGGAAGGGGCGAGGGCATCGCACCCGGCACCCTTGTGGCCATACCCACGTCGGCCGAAGTCACAAACCCGGAGCCACCACCGATGTATGACGAAACGCGCCCCCACCGCACCGCGGCGGTGATTCCCGCGGCCGGCCGCGGCACCCGGCTGGGGCCCGGCGCCCCCAAGGCCCTGCGCTCGCTGGGCGGCATCCCGATGCTGATCCACGCCGTCCGCGCCATGGCCCGCTCCCGCGCCGTCTCCCTCGTGGTCGTCGTCGCCCCGCCCGGGGGCGCCACCGAGGTCCGCAACCTCCTCGGCGAGCACGCCCTGCCCGAGCGGACCGACTTCGTCGTCGTCCCCGGCGGCGAGACCCGCCAGGAATCCGTACGGGCCGGACTCAACGCCCTCCCGGACACGATCACCTCCGTCCTCATCCACGACGCGGCCCGCCCCCTGGTGCCCGTGGACACCGTGGACGCGGTCGCCCGGGCCGTCCGCGACGGCGCGCCCGCCGTGGTCCCCGCGATGCCGCTGGCCGACACCGTCAAGGAGGTCGAGCCCGGCAAGCCCGGCGAGCCCGAGCCGGTCGTCGCCACCCCCGAGCGGGCCCGGCTGCGCGCCGTACAGACCCCGCAGGGCTTCGACGTGGCCACCCTGGTCCGCGCCCACGAGCGCATCGCCGTCAACGGCGAGGGCGCCACGGACGACGCCGGAATGGTGGAAAAGCTCGGAGTGCCCGTGGTGCTGGTCCCCGGCCACGAGGAAGCGTTCAAGGTGACCCGCCCGCTCGACCTGGTCCTCGCCGAGGCCGTACTCGCCCGCCGGAGGGCCGCCGATGTCTACTGATTCCCTGCCCGACGGCCCCCGCCCCGCCCCCCTGCTCCCCCAGGTCGGCATCGGCACCGACGTCCACGCCTTCGAGACCGGCCGCGAGCTGTGGTGCGCGGGTCTGCTCTGGGAGGGCGAGGACGGCCTGGCCGGGCACTCCGACGGCGACGTCGCCGCCCACGCCGCCTGCGACGCCCTCTTCTCCGCCGCGGGCGTCGGCGACCTCGGCGCGCACTTCGGCACCTCCCGCCCCGAGTGGTCCGGCGCCTCCGGCGTCACCCTCCTGGCCGAGGCCGCCCGGATCGTCCGCGCCGAGGGCTTCGAGATCGGGAACATCGCCGTGCAGGTCATCGGCGTACGCCCGAAGATCGGCAAGCGGCGCGACGAAGCGCAGAAGACCCTGACCGCCGCGGCCGGAGCCCCGGTCTCCGTTTCCGGCACCACCACCGACGGCCTCGGCCTCACCGGCCGCGCCGAAGGCCTCGCCGCGATCGCCACGGCGCTGGTGTACCGCACGAGCGGGGCCTGAGGACGACCGCAAGAGCGCCCCTCGCGGCACCGCTTCGGCAACAAAGCCGCCCCGCGCCCCCAAAAGGGTCGCGGGGCACTGCCGCACGCGCACTACCCTGGATGCCGTGACTCTTCGCCTGTACGACACCAGCGCCCGGCAGATCCGTGACTTCACTCCGCTCGTCGCGGGCTGCGTCTCGATCTACCTCTGTGGTGCCACCGTGCAGGCGGCTCCGCACATCGGCCACGTCCGCTCGTACCTGAACTTCGACATCATCCGCCGCTGGCTCACCTACCGCGGCCTCGACGTCACCTTCATCCGCAACGTGACCGACATCGACGACAAGATCATTGCGAAGGCCGCCGAACAGGGCCGCCCCTGGTGGTCCATCGGCTACGAGAACGAGCGCGCCTTCAACGACGGCTACAACGCGCTGGGCTGCCTCCCGCCCACGTACGAGCCGCGCGCCACCGGCCACGTCCCCGAGATGATCGAGATGATGCGCGGCCTCATCGAGCGCGGTCACGCGTACGAGGCCGACGGCAGCGTCTACTTCGACGTGCGCTCCTTCCCCGGCTACCTGGAGCTGTCGAACCAGAACATCGACGACCTGCGCCAGCCCGCCGAGGAGGGCATCAGCGGCAAGCGCGACCCCCGCGACTTCGCCATGTGGAAGGCCTCCAAGCCCGGCGAGCCCGACTGGGAGACCCCGTGGGGCCGCGGCCGCCCCGGCTGGCACCTCGAGTGCTCGGCGATGGCCCACAAGTACCTCGGCAGCGCCTTCGACATCCACGGCGGCGGGCTCGACCTGATCTTCCCGCACCACGAGAACGAGATCGCCCAGGCCAAGGCCTTCGGCGACGAGTTCGCGAAGTACTGGATGCACAACGCCTGGGTCACCATGTCCGGCGAGAAGATGTCGAAGTCCCTCGGGAACTCCGTCCTCGTCTCCGAGATGGTCAAGCACTGGCGCCCGATCGTCCTGCGCTACTACCTCGGCACCCCGCACTACCGCTCGATGATCGAGTACAGCGAGGAAGCGCTGCGCGAGGCCGAGTCCGGCTTCGCCCGCATCGAGGGGTTCATCCAGCGCGTCATCGAGAAGGCCGGCAAGACCGTCGAGCCCGCCACCGAGGTGCCGCCCGCCTTCGCCGAGGCCATGGACGAGGACCTCGGCGTCCCGCAGGCCCTCGCGATCATCCACACCACCGTCCGCCAGGGGAACAGCGCGCTCGCCGCCGACGACAAGGACGCCGCGATCGCCCGCCTGTCCGAGGTACGGGCCATGCTCGGCATCCTCGGCCTCGACCCGCTCGACCCGCACTGGGCCGGGGAAGCCGACCGTGGCGAGGACCTGCACGGCGCCGTCGACACGCTCGTCCGCCTCGTCCTGGAGCAGCGCGAATCCGCGCGGGCCCGCAAGGACTGGGCGACCGCGGACGCGATCCGCGACCAGCTCCAGCAGTCCGGGCTGGTCGTCGAGGACAGCCCGAGCGGCCCCCGCTGGACGCTCGGCCCCCGCTGAGCCCAGCTCGTTGTGCCGCCCGGCGCTCGGGGCGGCACACTCTTCATACGTACACACCGCTGAACAAACGAAACAGGTATAGGTCATGGCCGGGAACAGCCAGCGCAGGAACCGCCGCACGTCCAACAAGAAGGGCGCGACGGTCGGCAGCGGTGGCCAGCGGCGCAGGGGCCTGGAAGGCAAGGGCCCCACGCCCAAGGCCGAGGACCGCAAGAAGCACAAGGCGAACCGCATCGCCAACGCGATGGCCAAGCAGGCCGCCAAGCGCCGCCCCGCCCCCCGTCGCGGCGGCCCCAAGGGCACCAGCGAGATGGTCGTCGGCCGCAACCCGGTCTTCGAGGCCCTGCGTGACGGCGTGCCCGCCACCACCCTCTACGTCCAGCAGTACATCGACAACGACGAGCGCGTCCGCGAAGCCCTCCAGCTCGCGTCCGAGCGCGGCAACATCAACCTGATGGAAGCCCCGCGCCCCGAGCTGGACCGCATGACCAACGGGCTCAACCACCAGGGCCTGGTCCTCCAGGTCCCGCCGTACGAGTACGCCATGCCGGACGAGCTGACCGCCGCCGCCTACGACAACGGCGAGGACCCGCTCATCGTCGCCCTCGACGGCGTCACCGACCCGCGCAACCTCGGCGCGATCGTCCGCTCCGTCTCCGCCTTCGGCGGCCACGGCGTGGTCATCCCCGAGCGCCGCGCCGCCAGCATGACCGCCGGCGCCTGGAAGTCCTCGGCCGGCACCGCGGCCCGCACCCCGGTCTCCCGGGTCACCAACCTGACCCGCGCCCTGGAGGCGTACAAGAAGGAAGGCCTGACCGTCGTCGGCCTCGCCGCCAACGGCACGCACACCGTCGACGACCTCGAGCAGCTCGGCGGCCCCGTCGTCATCGTCATCGGCAGCGAGGGCAAGGGCCTCGGCCGCCTCGTCGGCGAGACCTGCGACTACCTCGTCCGCATCGCGATGCCGGGTGGCGCCGAGTCGCTCAACGCCGGTGTCGCGGCCGGTGTGGTTCTCTACGAGGCCGCCCGTCGCCGCGCCTGAGCAGTCCCCTTTGGTACCGGGCCGGGTGAACGCTTTCACCCGGCCGGGTCCCGCCCGGGCCCCCGAAATGGCTTGATCTTGACGGGCCTCGGACACATACCTGCTGTCAAGGCAGTGTCCTAAACACTCATCACTCGGTTAGATGAGTGTGGACACCAGAACGCCAGGGTTCGACGAACAGCCCGCGCTGAGCATGGTCAAGGTGCCGTGCGACCCCGCACAGGTCATCGTCAACCACGCCAGCTTCCGTGTGCGGCTCGCTCCGAGCCCGAGCGCGCGTTCCAAGCCCCCCGCGAACGGGCCCCTCCCGGGCCGTGCCCCCGCTCTCGCCGGGGCGGTCGTCGGCGCCGCCGGAGCCGGCCGCCGCCGCGCGCCCGTCGTCTGGAGCGGCAGGTCCGCCCCCGGTGACGCCGCCGCGATGGGCGGGCTCCTGCAGGCCGTACGGGAGGCGGGGCGCGGCCACGACGAGTTCGACGGCGGCGACACGCAGGTCATCCCGCGCGTCGACCTGGCCCAGGACCTCGCCGACGACACGCTCGCCACGCCGACCGTCATCGGCCAGCGCAGCTACGGGGACACGGACGACACCCGCGCGATGGCACCCGTACGCGGCCTGCCCTACGCACCGCGGTACGGCGACGGCGCCGCGGGCGGGCCCGGTGGCCAGGGCGGGCCGGGCGGCCAGGGCGGCCAGGGCGGTCTCGGCGAGGAGACCCGGCGGGCCGCCGCCGACGCGCGCGGGCAGGCCTCGTACTACCCGGGCCGCCGGATGAACCTCGGCGTCGTGCTGCTCCCGCTGCGCGTCTTCCTCGGCTTCATCTCCATCTACGCCGGCATGGGCAAGCTCTGCGACCCCGTCTACTTCGACGGCGGCGAGCGCGGCTCCATGGTCACCTGGCTGCGCACCCTGCACCCCTGGGCGCTCGCCGAGCCGCTGCGCGACTTCGCCCTCGCGCACCCCGTCGGGGCCGGGCTCAGCGTGGCGTTCCTCCAGGTCGTGGTCGGCGTGCTGACCGTTTTCGGCCTCTGGCAGCGGTTCGCCGCCTGCTTCGGCGCGCTGCTGTCGGCGGCCCTGCTGATGACGGTCAGCTGGAAGACCGTCCCCGCCTACGACGCGCCCGACATCATCTACCTCGCCGCCTGGAGCCCGCTGATCATCGCGGGCGCCCCCGTCTACTCCCTGGACGGACGGCTCGCGGGCGAGGCCTGGCGCACCCTGGGGCCGCGCTCCGAGATCTGGCGGCTGCGGCGGCGCGTGCTGCGGCGCGGCGCCGTGATGGCGACCGTCGTCTGCGGGCTCACCCTCCTCGTCGGCTCCCTGCTCGGCGGCGCGGTCCGCTCCTCGACCGTGGTCACCGTGCCCGGCCCCGGCCAGGCGCCCAGCAACTACCTGCCCGGCTCCCCGCTGCCGCAGGAACCGTCCACCTCCCGGCAACCGTTGAAGCAGCAGCCGTCGAAGGGGGCGACCCCCTCGGCGAAGGCGTCGGAGTCCGCCAAGCCCGGGCGTACGAGCTCGGGCGCGCCGTCGAAGTCGACGGCGGGCAGCGGCGCCCAGTCCCCGGCCGCGACCCGCGGCGCCGGGGCGAGCCAGCCCCAACGCGGCAGCTCCCCGCGCCAGTCCGCGCCGCAGCAGCCCACCTCCTCGGGCAGCGGCGGTTCGTCCGGCCCGGCGAAGAAGCCGGGGCTGGTGGGCGGTCTGCTCGGCGGCTGAGCCGCCCCGGACGTCACAGGTGACGGGGCCCGGTACGCGCGATGCGTACCGGGCCCCGTCGCGTGTGACCCTCTTGAGGCGGCCCGCGCAGGCTCAGACGGCCCAGGCAGGCTCAGACGGCCCTGTGGGCGGCCAGCTCGCGCGCGGCCTCGGTCAGGTCCTTCGCCGTGTCGATCGCCCGCCAGTAGGCCCCCTGGGGCAGCGGGAAGCCCGCCAGGCGGCGCTCGCGGGCCAGGCGCGGGAAGGTGGTGCGCTCGTGGTCGCCCACGTCGGGCAGGAGCGCGGTGAATTCGGCGGCGAAGACGTACACGCCGGCGTTGATCAGATAAGGCGACGGCGGGGACTCGATGAAGTCCAGGATCTGACCGAACTCGTTGGTCTCCACCGCGCCCCACGGGATCCGCGGCCGGGCGAGCGCGAGGGTCGCGGTCGCCGCGCGCTCGGCGTGGAACGCGGCCATCTCCCGGAGCGAGAACCGGGTCCAGATGTCGCCGTTCGTCGCGTACCAGGGCTCGTCGGGATGCGGCAGGTGCGCGGCAGCGAACTTCAGACCGCCGCCGCGGCCCAGCGGCTCGTCCTCCACGACCGTGCTCACCCGCAGCGGCAGGCCGGCCCCGGCCAGCCAGTCCTGGAGCACCCCCGCGAGGTGCCCGCACGAGATCACCGCGTCGGTGACGCCCTCGGCGGCCAGCCAGGCCAGTTGGTGCCCGATGATCGGGATCCCGGTGCCCGGGATCTCCACCATCGGCTTCGGCCGGTCGTCCGTGTACGGCCGCAGCCGCGAACCCTGGCCGCCCGCCAGGACCACCGCCTGGGTGGGCGCCTGGGGGGACGGGCCGGGGTGCGCGGCCGCGGTGTGCCGAACGGGCTGAGCGGGCGGGGGGCCGGTTGCTGCGGGGGCGTCCGTCATGCCGGGCAGCCTAGGTCCTGTGGTCCTGGGCCGGTGGCCGCCGAGGGTGCCGGGTCAGCTCGCCGGGTCAGCTGAAGGAGGCCACGCCGGCGGCGTACGAGGTGTCGCACACGGGGCGCGCGAACGACTGGGCCTTCGTGGGCCCGTACGCGTCCACGGCGGCGCGGCCGATCGCCCGGGCGATGCCCACGCAGTGGTCGGCGAGCGACGGCCGCCGGTCCACCTCCTGCTGGAGGTGCGTGAGGACGACGCCGGGCTCCTTGCCCTGCTGCAGTTCGCCGAGCAGCTTCTCGCGCAGCGCGTCCTGCGGGGCGAGGGGCTTCGCGGGAACGTTCACGTTCTCGGCGGAGGCGGTGAGGATCTGGGACGGGGTGCTGTCGGCCCAGGGAACCATGGTGACCGCGAGGGTCCCGGACAGGACCAGGACGACGGGCAGGACCAGGGCGAGGGAACGGCCGATACGGCGGGCAGAGTGGGTCACGAAGGCGAGAGTAGCGCTCGGTGAAGATTTGGCGACATTTAGTCACCCGGTCGGGGGATGGTTCGACGTGGCTTTTCGAATGGGGCGTTGACGAACGATGCTCGAAAAGCGCCGGTCTGCCGGGGTAAAGGAGCGTTGGGGGGGGGCCCCCGCGCCCCCCCCCCCCCCCCCCCGCCCGGCGGGGGGGGGGGGGGGCCCCCCGCGGGCGGGGGATACAGGGGGC